>NZ_JAUBPI010000205.1:0-2000 GCF_036700645.1 Microcoleus sp. S36b_A4
TTTGCTCAGGCAAAATCTGAGCTAGAAAAAGCCGAAATATACAACATTTTGATCGTGCAGTACACTCTGCTGAGTAAATATGAAGCAGCAGTTCAATCGGGATTAAAAGCGCTTCACTTGCTGGGCATAGACTTGGCTGAAGATAGTTTAAGTGAGGCGATTAATGCGGAAATGGCGACAGCTACAGCTAACTTGGCAAACCAAGAAATTGCTTCATTAATTCATGCCGAAAAGATGAAAGACTCGGCTCAACAAATGGCTATGAAATTATTGGGTAACATGGGTCCACTAACGTTCTTTTCATCTCAAGAACTGTGGAAGTTGACTGTGATTAAAGCGATTAACCTTTCTCTCAAGTACGGTTTTGTAGCGGGAGGGTCTTACTGCTATTCGTGTTATGGAATTATTCTGAATTCAATTTTAGGGGATTACCAATCGGCTTATGAGTTTGGCAGACTCGCTATGACTCTCAGCGAAAATTCCAATAACTTGTCTCAAAATTGCCAAGATAGTGTGATTTTTGCCAATTACTTAAACTGCTGGGTGAGACCGCTCAAAACTACGGCGGAAATTAATAACGAAGGTTATAAAGTTGGTTTGCAATCGGGCAATTTGCAATGGACTGGTTATAACCGGATGTTTCAAACTATTACCTATTTCTTCCAGGGCATGAATTTGAATAACCTTTTGGAAGATATTGGTAAGTCGCTCCATTTTTGCGAGCAAACTAAAAACTTCTGGGCGATTGATATTATTATTGCTAATAAAATAGCAATTTTAAATTTGATGGGCGAAGAGGATGATGTTAGCGAAAAACAGCATTTAGAAAATTTCCACAGCCGTAAAAGTATGGCGGCGCTGTGCGAGTTTTATGTTTTAAAAGCGCAAACTTTCTATCTTTACGGACTGTATAGTGAGGCGCTAGAAGCCTCTGAACGCGCGGCAGAGCTGATCGATTATTTGATGGGTCATATTTCTAGTGCTCACCATTATTTTTACCGTTGTCTGATTTTGACGGCTCTGTATTCAGAGGTTTCTGAATCGGAGCGAAAAGATTACTGGCTGCAATTAGAAGCTAATCAGAAACAAATCAAAGTTTGGGCGGATAATTGCTCGGAAAGTTTTGCACATAAGTTCTGGCTGGTGGCGGCAGAAATGGCGAGAATTTCAGGTGGAGATTTGGAGGCTATGGATTTGTACGATCGCGCGATAGCTGAGGCGAGAGAGGGTGATTTTATTCAGAATGAAGCGCTGGCGGCGGAACTTGCTGCTAAGTTCTGGTTGGGGAAAGATAAAGAAGAATTTGCCCAAATCTATTTGACTAAGGCTCACTATGGCTACCAATACTGGGGTGCTAAACGTAAAGTTGAGAGTTTGGAGGAAAAATATCCTCAATTAATCGCGAGAACTTCAGGGAAGACAACTACTCAAACTAAAGTTAATCGCACTACGACGGCTACTACTAGCAACAATTTGGGTGAGACGCTAGATTTAGCTACGGTGATGAAAGCTTCTTTCGCGATTTCGGGTGAAATAGTTTTGAGTAGGTTGCTGGAAAGATTGATGAAAATTGCGATCGAGAATGCCGGGGCGCAAAAAGGTTTTTTGATTTTAGAAAAAGGGGGAAACTGGGCGCTAGAGGCGGAAGGTTTGGTGCAGGAGGATGAAGTTAGTGTGCTGCAATCGCTTCCTCTCAATCCCACAGCAGCTTCTGGGGGTACTCCTTTGCTGGCTTGTGCGATCGCCAATTATGTGATTCGCACTCAGGAAAATGTGGTGTTAAATAATGCGGCTCAAGAGGGACAATTTACCCGCGATCCTTATATTGCAGCTACTCAACCGAAGTCTATTCTTTGCACTCCTCTGCTGCACCAAGGTAAGCTGACTGGCCTTCTTTATTTGGAAAATAACTTGATTGAAGGGGCTTTTACTACCGATCGGCTAGAATTGTTAAAACTTTTATCTGCCCAAATTGCTATTTCCATTGAGAATGCTCAACT
>NZ_JAUBPI010000206.1:0-1975 GCF_036700645.1 Microcoleus sp. S36b_A4
GACCGAGAGTTCAGCCTTGTGGCTGGAAACGTTATGTACGGGCTTTCACCGTGATTCACGTTTCAACGAATCGCACTATCTCTATCTATTATCTGATGTCGCAACAACCTTGAGAATTTACCTGAAATTGCCTACAGGTTCGGGTATCCCCCCGGCTGGAGGTGCGATGTACGATCGCCCCTTCACCTATTTAAATCCACACTCAAAATTTAAAACTCAAAACTCTCTAGGTAGGTGTCGATCGAGCTTCCCGATCGAATCGTGCAACCTAAATGATACTGGGCATATTGTCGCAAAATATTTTCTACTGATACCCAAGTTGTTTGATCGGCAATCCCCTCTCCTAGTTCTGGACTAGCCAACTGTTGCAGCGCTGCTAATTCCTTAGCATTTATCTCGAAATTTGTCAAGTGTTTGCTGCCATTTGTTTGTCGGGAACGGGAGGTGGATTTGTACAAGCTACCGATTTCTGAAGAGAGTTCTGCCTCTAGGTTAGCTAGCTCGGACAAGCTGAAGGTTCCCCCAGAGGGTATACTAAACCCGGTTTGCCAGTTCGGATCGGTGAAATTTGGGATGAGCGGGTGTCTGGTGGCGCAGCAAACTTGGACTTGGGGCGCGAGGCCGGCTAAGGCTAGCAGGTGAAAAATGCCGTGGCTGAGGTGGGCGACAAGCACGGCGGCGGATTGGATTTCTGTGCGATCGGACAAACGCTCCAAACGGCTCAAATGTTCGCCCAGTAACCAAAAGAGTTCTTCTTGGGGCTCATCGGAAAGGGCGCTGGCGATCGCCAATTCGGCCAAATATTGCGCGGCGGAGAGTTTCCCTAGGTTGCGGCTCAAACCCGGATGGGATTGTACGGTGTCGGCTTGGGTAATTTTGTCGAGCGATCGGCCTTTGGCAATTAGCAATTCGTTGACAACAAATAATTCGCTTCTACCGCCAATGGTAGATCGTTGTTTGCGAACACCCGGTGCTACAGCTCGAATTAAGCCGAATTCCCGCGTCAAAATTGTCAGCACTCGATCGGATTCCCCCATCGGCGCACTCTTGAGATTGATTCCAGTTGCTTTGTAAGTTCGAGTCACTCGATTTTAGATTTTAGATTTTAGATTGACTCCACAGTAGCAACAATTACCTTTTGTCTAAATTATCTCGCTGGCGGATTAATTCCGGGCCGCGGGAAGTCCCCAAACGAGTTGCACCAGCGACGATCAAATCTAAAGCTTGTTCGTGAGTGCGAATTCCGCCGGCGGCTTTAATCCCGATCCTGCCCTTAGTAACTTCCTTCAGCAGTCGCACATCATCAACTGTCGCCGCGCCAAAAAAGCCCGTGTTGGTTTTAATGTAGGCGGCACCCGCCTCCATGCAAATCTCAGCCGCTAATTGTTTTTCGGCATCCGAAAGCAGCGAACTTTCGATAATTGCTTTGATTGTGAGATTGGTTTCTTCGCAAATTTGGGCTAATTCCTGGTGGAATTCGTCGATTTTGCCAGCTTTCAGCAATCCTAAATTAACCGAGACATCTAACTCTACCGCTCCATTATCTGCTGCTTCGAGGGCTTCGTAGATCTTCGCAGTTGAAGTCGAAGCACCGGTGGGAAAACCTATGACAGTACAGACTTTCGGGCGCTTGCCGTGCAGCAGCTCAACTGCTTGTCGGACATAGGCGGGATACACGCAAACTGTGACAAAGCCAAATCTCTCTGCTTGTTGGCAGCAGTTTTCTACTTGCTCTGGCGTGGCGGTGGGGTCAATCAGGCCGTAGTCGATAAAGGGGGCAATATCGATGTCTGGCTGGTTTGCAGCCATTGTTTTTTTCTCTCTGAAATAACTACTTTATTATACAAATAAACGGGATGCGGAAAACTTATGTCTCTTTCCGCCGGGAATTTAAGCGGCTAAGCTGTTCGACATCTAAACTGCATTAACTCGCGTTACCTTTGTTTTTGATCTTTCGGTTCCATTTCATAATTAA
>NZ_JAUBPI010000207.1:0-1970 GCF_036700645.1 Microcoleus sp. S36b_A4
TGTTTTGGTAAAAATTGTAATCTCACACTTTTTACATTATAACCGATAACTAATCAACTTATTTATTTTTCATTCCTAAGTCTTTGAGCGCTCGATAAACGACACCATCATCGGCAATGCAAGTGCCCTTTTTCTGTCGCAAAGCGAAGTCTATCTTCCTTTGCCTGAGCCAAGAAGCCAGTTGGACGCTGTGAAATTCGCGGTCGGCTAAGACCAGAACTGGATAAGGCTTCAACAGCCGCAATACTGGAGTTAAAACTTTTTTTTGTTCGTGCAAGCTACTACTTCCTTTTTTAGGTAATATTTCCCAATAAACGGGAATGGCATACTTCCCCCAGGCTAAACTTAACACGATTAAATTTCGCTCTTGCCATTGCGTTCTATCGACCATTAAAAACAGATATCCTTGATGAATGAGTTGGAGTTTTTCGACTCGTCTTCGTTGTTATCGATTGCTCGGTTGACGGCGAAACTCTTGTTTGAGGAGCTGTTTGATGAGTGGAAACCACAACAGCTTGGCTGTCAGTTGAGGTAAGTCTAAAAACCGTTGCAGATTTCTCACTCGACTTTCATACTTTATCGGTTGTGGAAACTTGTTGGCTAAAGTAGATAAGCTGACATCTCGATAGCTTTGTAACATTAACACTAACAATTGTAGCGTTAGATACTGGCGAGGATTTAGATGCGTCTCGAAAACTTTTTGGTATAATTGAGGGAACATATATTTTGTGTGGGGGTCGCAGCGACCCCCCAATTTTTTGGGGTGACGGTTGGCTCAAACCCTTATTCTACCTGATTTGCAGCCCTCTTGTCACCCCTTGAGATAAAAAAGTCACTTATTGGTGTAGTGATGAAACTCGTCTAGGGCTGCATACAATTTGTCGCCGCAAGCTGACGCTTTCAGGCGTAAAGCCCATTGGGAAGCATCAATGGAAATTTGAGTGTTTTTGGCTGTAAGTAGTTAAGCAAAATTAATTACATAATTATCTCCAAATCCTTTAAGAATTCTTTCTACAGATGAAACAAGAGATGGCCAGCTAGAGTAGGCATCTATTTCGAGCCATTGATATTTGATAAACCGCCACAAAATCTCAATTAAATTAAATTCAGGTGAATAAGTAGGCAATTCAAATATAGTTAAACCGCGTTCTTTCCATTCTTCAATTTTCTCGAAAATGGCATTGCTAGTATGGATAGAAGCTTGATCTAGTACAATAACTGTTGGCCGCTCCACCACATCAAAGAAAGTATCTATGCAGGCTATGATTACATCAGAATTAATAGTCTGCTCTGAAACATAAGCAGGTCGAGTGTTTTGCCGATTCATGATTCCCAAGACATTTAAACGCTTTGTTCTACGACTATCAATTGACAAATATTCACCAATATCTTGCCATCCATAAGGGACACAAGGGATGCCACAAAATCCGGACTCATCCAAATAGTATAAATCAATTTTTCCCTCATCTTCTAATTGTTTTAATTCTGACAACTTTTCTTTTTTTTCCTTGTATTCTATGGGGTCTGGCTTGCCGCCAACACCTCGACGCATCCTATGCCAACTCATCCTTTTTTTTTAATTATTCTCTTAATTGTTTCTGTACTTATATTAACAGACCATTCTTTTTTGATTTTTTGTACTACTTGCTTTAATTGTTTGGGTTGCAATTTTACCCAGTCTCTAATTTGATCTGATTGTGCGGAATTAAATGTTTCTTTTCTGCCTCTACCTGGTTTATTATATAATCCGAGCATTCCCTCATCTTCCCATCGATTCAACCAGTTATACATAGTCTTATAACTAACTTTAAAAATTTTCATTAAATTTTCATTCTTGATATTTTGTGAAGCCAAAATTAACCCTCTTTTGTCACTCTACGCAGAGGAAAAGTGTAAATAGGGCTTGCTGAATATATCGCCCGCGTGTTACGTGGCCTGGGTTATTTGATCGCGCGCTCAATAGTAAAGTG
>NZ_JAUBPI010000208.1:0-1962 GCF_036700645.1 Microcoleus sp. S36b_A4
CTGAAGTTCCCCCATTGACAAAAGGCGTCGGAGTATGTAGGGTAAACCTTTGGAGGATTTTGACTCCGGTTTTACTGGGTACAAATCAGAGAAACGCCGAGTAAATCCAAAGCTTTTTGTTGCACAATTGTTGGTTGAGTAATCTTATCGAAAACCCAACTAGCACCCTCCATAGTTGCCAGAATTTCATTGTGGGCGATCGTACCCAAATCTGCGAGTATTGTTTGGAAGCTATGTACTGGCAAATTATCGGCAGTTCGCTTGGTTCTCGCCTTGGCACGAGTGCGATCGCTCTTGGCGGCTTTCACCACTGATTCTTGCTGTTGGTGAGCCGATTCCCAATCGTCCTCATCAAATAGCATCGGAGCCAACAGAGAACGCATTTGCCATTCTACATAATAGGCTAACATACATAAAAATACGTGAGCCTTAACTCGAGCGCCCAGGCGGTGGTAAATCGGTCGCACCTTTAAATCGACAGTCTTAAAACTCCGAAAAGCTTGTTCTACTTGGGACAGGCTTTTATAAGCTCTCACCGTTTCTGTTGGCGATAAAACTTCTGACTCGACTGAAGTCCGAATCACGTACAAACCGTCAAGAGCTGCTTCGTTTTCAATACTTTGCGTGTTTCTTTCGTAGCAGAAGCTGTTCTCTTGAAAATCAAGTTTGAAATGCTTGGCAACTTTGTAACGATTCACCACTTTTCCCACTTTGAGAGCAATATTTGATGCCCCTTTTAAACGTCGCTTCTCTCTAGTTGTCGCAGCAGCGATTTTGGCTAATTCTTTTTCGGTGGCTTGCAACAATTCCTCTCTGGTTTTGGCTCGTTCTGCTGCCAGCATCGGATTGCGACAGGCGATTAAGCGTTCTCCCGGATACTCAGATGACGATATTTCAGCGATATTTTTTTCATCAAATAAAGAGAGTTGAATCGATTCTTGCTCGACGAGGGTGCGGATTTGTACCGAACGCAGCGCGCTAATCCAATCGAAAGCGCGATCGTTAGCTTGAAAATGTTGTTGAATTGTAGTTGAAGAGATAATACCTCGATCGCCCACCCAAATTATTTTAGCAATCCCAAATCTTTCTTTGAGTTTGGTAATTTGATTGGTGAGCGTTGTCGGGTCAGCAGTATTGCCTTCAAATACTTCGATCGCGATCGGACAGCCAGAAGCATCGCACATTAATCCGAATACGATTTGCAATTTACCTCTTTTGCCATCCCGATTGTAACCGTACCGGGCTAGGGGGCAAGTTTTGCCCTCAAAATAGCTGCTCGATACATCATACAGTACCAATGTTGATGATGCCAGATGAAGAGAGGCCAAATTATTTTCGATCGATTCTTGTCTGGATAAGAGCCAATCCATTGCCAAATATAGTTCATCTTCATCGGCACCCTCAATGCCTAAGATTTTGCCAATACTCGAAAAACAAGTTTCTTCGTTGAATCCTCTCGCGGTGGCGAGTTTCGAGCGCGGGTCGATAATTCTGGCAATTATCATCGCCAATACCAATCTTCTGTTGCGACTATTTTCGGAACTAATTAAGTTGTGTAAGCCAGTGTTTTTCAGGCAGCCCAATACTGCTGCTACGTGGCCGTGTGGGCGCGAACGGGTGATTTTAAAAGAATCAGGCAAAGAAGCGATCGTTACGCCACCTTTTAACAAGGCTTGCAGTCCATCTATGGCATGGTCGGGCAATTTAGACAAGTTTGCCAGAGTGCGTTTCCGTACTTTTGAACCTTCGCGGTAGGACTCGCGAAGTAATACGGCCGGCGGAGAATTTCTGTTTGGAACACGTTCGATATACATGACTACAATTATACCGCGAGCGCTGACTAAAGACTCTAAAGAAATCCTTAAATTACATGGGTACACGCTTGGGGGTAAAAAGGCGATCGTTCCTTGTAGTGCAAGGGTTTGTGAGATTTGAACATTCCCCCTACTGGGGGAACTTCAG
>NZ_JAUBPI010000021.1:0-83057 GCF_036700645.1 Microcoleus sp. S36b_A4
GGGGTAAAAAGGCGATCGTTCCTTGTAGTGCAAGGGTTTGTGAGATTTGAACATTCCCCCTACTGGGGGAACTTCAGATTAAAGATTTCATAAACAATAAGTGATCAATAGTTTTTGGGGAACAATTATTCGTAAAAATTCTGAGGAGTCGATCGCTCCTTAAAACACAGTCTATCAATTTAAAAATTGCAAAAACAAAAACTAGGTAAACAATCGCTAAACTTTTACGTAAATTTGATGTAGCAGCAGATTGTGATGTCAGCCCCACATATATATGTAGAGCAGACACTTCCCACGTTGCCCCGATAGCGATCGAGTATAAAACAGATTTCGCATTAGCCAGCCTGCGGACTCACTTCATTTTAGTGGATTTTTTTTCATTAGACCAACTATTTTTGTAAGTAAAAGCTCTTTCAACTATGATGAATCCACTTACTCTCAAGCAACTTTTTCCGGTAGATTCCCTGAACAGAGTCTCAAAATTAAAGCTACGGATAAATGGTTGGTACTCTACAGCTTGTCTGCAATAGTATGGGTCTGTAATCAGTTTTTTATCACTCAAACCGAAGCTGTTTTAACACCAGATAGCTAAGAACAGAGCGAGCAGTAAAGCCTTGCCCGGAAACGGCAGAAGCTGTTTTTTTCTCTGCAAGAATTGCAGGTTTAGCCCAGGGCGTCACGTAGGAAAGACGCCACCTTTGAAAAAGTTGGCAGCATCCACATTCTAAAATCGAAATGCGCCTACCTGCGCCCGAATGATAATTGCCGTGATATTGTCGTGACCGTTGCGTTTGTTACCGAGTTCAATCAACTGGGTAACTCCCTGGTCGAGATCAGCTTGGGGATTGAACAGGGGTTCGAGAGTGTTCTGCCAGTGACTTTCCAACAAATCATTATCTGTCAGGCCGTCGGAAGCCAAAATTAATAAGGTATCTTCGCACAAGTCTAAAAACTGCACGTCAGGCTTGAGAAAATTACTGTCTCGCGGGCCGAGGGCTTGAGTTAGTTGATAGGCGTCGGGACGAGCATAAGCAGTTTCCGGGTCAACTCCGCGCTTAATTTCGCGCTGCCCGACTTCGTGGTCTGAGGTGATTTTTTCTAGGGTTTGTCCCTTTCTCAGTCGGTAGAGGCGGCTGTCGCCGACGTGGGCAACGGCGAAGTGGGTGTCTTGAACTAAGACTGCGACTAGAGTTGTGCCCATGCGGGCGCTGCCGGAGCGTCCGTCCTTTTGATTGATTTCAAAGATGGCTTTGTTGGCTAGCAGCACTCCCTCGCGAATGGTGTCTGCCGGAGGTAGTTGATTTTCCCAACGGGTTTGAAAGAATTCTCTGAGGGTTTCAGCCGCTAGTTGGCTGGCTACTTCTCCGCTGTCGTGTCCGCCCATGCCGTCGCAGAGAATGTAAAGCCCTTTGGTTTGAAAAATGCGACCGAAGGAGCTTTCGAGTTTGTTGAGCTGAGTCCAGATGCTGAAGAAGTCTTCGTTGTGGTCGCGCGTGCGGCCAACATCGGTGAGACCTGCGTCTTCTAAGCTGTAAATCTGAAGTGGCATGGGCTGGGTTAAGACCTCGCCCACCTCGGGGGGCGACTCGTCGGGACTGCGGTAATGCCTGTGTGTCGGGGTTGAGCTTGGTGAAGGTGCGGGCTGGAGTTCGAGGGGAACTGTTTCTAGGCGCGATCGCAATTCTTCGATTGTGTTAATCTCGCCTCTGTACATTTGTTGCAGCAGTTCGAGCAAGGCGCCAAACTGAGTGCGATGATCGGACTGGCTAAATATCACCTGCCACAATTGCCCCAAATCTACCAATTGCAGGTTTGAGCCGGCGGGTTCGGGATAGAGGTATTGCAGCCGCAAAGAAGCCAAGGAAAAGGAAGAGTCGGGGTTGACTCGCAAATTTGTCAGTTCCAACAAGCTTTGCCGACAGCGCCAGGGTTCTAGGGCAGCCCACAGTTCTGTCATTTCGTGCAGCCAGTATAAAATTTGCTGGATGGAAGTTTCGGGCTGATTCCACCGTTCTACCAGCAGCGGCCATTGGGAGCAGTCTTCTAGGAGCAGGACTGCCTGTTCGTTGTCTGACCAGCTATCGTGAATGACTGGCAGGTTTTGAGAGAATTGCCACCGGAGTGCCAGGTAAGGTTCAGCTATGCCTTGGCAAAGCTCTGCTAAGGCGGGATTGGTTGAATTTTCTCCGCCTTTGATTGCTGCGGTATAGGGGGATGTTCGTCTGGCGACGCTGGCAGAGTTGGCTGCTAGCATGGCTTTGAGGGGTGACATTTCCAGCGGCTGACAGTCCAATACTGTTACGGCTACTGTGTCTGAGCGTTTTCTCGGCGGCACGGTTTCTAGGAGTTGGTAGCGCTGCTGAGTGTCTAAATAAGCTCCGGCTGGCTGGGAAGGGATTAAATATTCTGAATTGGGGACGGGGAATTCTGGAGATGGAGGGGAGATGTCAGCTATGTTTGGGCTGTCGGGGTTCTCGGTTGTTTCGTGGATTTGTTGAGGCTGTGGTGCGGTTGTAAAATGCTGCTCAGATGGGGTTATTTCGCGCTCTGGTGCTGTAGTAGAGCTTTTTTCTGTTGTTTGAAAGGATTCTGGTGCGATCGCCCCCACGGCTACCACAGCGTCTATTTCTGCGCTGCTGAATTCGGCGGCTTCGGTCTGTGGAGAAGTTGGTGCGACTGCTGTTTGGGGTTCGGGTGGGGTGGTGATTTCCGTTTTAATGGCGTCTGTGATTGGTTCAGGAGAGTTTTGGGGCGATGCGATTTCTGGAACCATCTCTGGTTTTTGCGGAAACTCGGCTGGGGGTAGGGTTGACTCGTCTGGCTCGACTGCTGGAAAATTCGATCGACCGCAGATAATGGCCCGCCACACTTGACCTGTTGCGACGCCACAATTCTGACATTCTTTGGCGCTAAAAGCGACTTGGGCACCGCATTCGTGGCAAGGTTTGTAAATTAGGGAATTTCCGCACTGTTGACAAAACTTGTTTGGATTGGGATTTTCAAATTGGCAGCGGGGACACAGAAGCATAGGGGTTTTAAATGAGAGATGGGCGAGCGAGTTTGGCGGTGGGGAGTTTTGGGTTTTGGGCTGTGAGTTAGGAGTTATGAGTTTTGGGCCTGACTCGCAACGGATAACTCGCATTGCCCTATGCCTTATTTTATCGGGATGAATTCAGAACTAAGATATTTCTTAGAACTGAGATGTTGCCTCCGTGTCAGGAATAGACCTCTTAAGCGAGACCGACAAAAATTTCTCTCGCTTCAGGAGACCAAAAGCCAGCCCCACCAGTGGTAACAGCGTGTGTAACCCATAAGCAAAGTTATCTCATGAGTGGAACGGGCCGGAGATTCCGTTCTTAACAATGGTGCAATATCTCAGTTAGAAGGGAATTGCTATAGAATCTTCTTGGAAAACGGTTTCTCGCGCGATCGACAAAATGGTCGAAAGGGGTACTTCACAGAAATATTTCCGCCGGAATTGTTCTTCGGAGACGGCTGCTAGGAATTGCGATGCAAAACGGGCAGCAATCGGGGAATTTGGCACTGAGAATTGAAGGGATTGGCTATCTAATAAGGGTTTGGGGATTTGATCGGGCGCGTCTTGACGCTGTGCGGTTTCGGGTTGTCTGGTGATGTGGAAAGCTCGATCGCGATAATTGATTTTAAAACCGAGATATGTTAGGGTTTTGAACCCTAGTTGCAGCGATGTGTCGCTGATACCTAGTTTTTGGCGGAGTTGTTGTCTGGTGACGGGTTTGTTGGTGCGGCTGAGGTATTTGGCGATGCCGATTAGCTGTTGGCAGATTTGCTGTGGGGGTACGAGTGGAGGTAAAGTATAGGCGATCGCGAGTTTTTTCTGAGTGTGCTGTGCTTGCCGAAACCAGATCCGCAGTTCGTCCCAGCTTGCGGGGCATTCTTCGAGGACGATCGAGTTTTCGCGATCGACCTTTTCGGAATTGTAAACTAGATTGTCGATCGGCATTGGAGATTCTAAGTTTGTGCTAGCAGCTAACAACTCTTCATCGTTATTTCTATTGCGCCAGTCTACGATCCAATCTATTTTAGTCTGAGAATTTATTTGGCTGTCTTCCGTGCGTTCCCGTAGTGCTACGAGGCGCACTTCATACCGCGATTTGTAAGTATTAAAATCTAGTTCAACCGTAACATCGCAGCGGCCTTGGGGAACTTCGTTTTGATTGTGTCCCCACCAAATGCCGGGAAATCCCGTATCGGTAGATTCATCCCTAATTGTAAATTCTGTTTTAATATATTCTATTTTTTGCCCTTTCAAATCCTTAATTTTTTGATTCCAGAGATTGTCAAACCAGCAGTTTTCAATCAGCAATTTGGGTGCGGGGTTGCCCATACCGCACGGTTCGAGCAATTTTAGTTCTTGAAATAAGTCTTTGCCTAATTCGGAGACAGTAATTTTTAGGTCTGCTTCAACGGGGGCGGCTGTTAAACTATCGGTGCTGTACTGTTGCCGCAGTTGCTGATTTACCGCATCGGTAAAGAGAGGGATATTTTCAACTGCGAGACTTAATCCGGCGGCGAAGGGATGACCACCAAATCTGTGCAATAAATGCGCTTGGTCTTTGACTAATTGGTAAAGGTCAATTTGATTGGCGGAACGGGCGGAACCCCTGGCAATTTTGGATGGGGAAAGTGTTGGTGATTCTGAATCTAATAAGGATGTAAATTGCGTTTCCGGGGAATTTTTATTAATTTGTTCACTTCCTTCTGTGCTGAATAAAATCACGGGCCGGCCATATTCTTGGGCGATTTGTCCCGCTACTAATCCTAATACTCCTACGGGCCATTGAGGGTCGCTGAGGACGATGACGCTAGTAGTTGAGAGGTCGAGTTTGGCTAGTTTGGTGGCGGCATCTTTGGCAACATCTTTTTGTAAAGATTTGCGCCGGGAGTTGGCAATTTCGGTTAAATTTGCTAGTTCTTCGCAGCGTTTTTTGTCGCGGCTGGTGAGGAGTTCTACGCAGAAGCTGGCGTCACCTTGAATGCGGCTGACGGCGTTGATTCGGGGGCCGAGTCCGAAGGAAATGTCGGTTGGGCGATCGCCCGATCTTTTGCACAGTTCGAGCAATTTTGCAACTCCCGGCCGGGTGGGATTTGCGAGTTGTTTTTGCAGTTGTTCGATTCCGAGTTGTGCTAGGTAGCGACTGTCTCCTGTAAGTTGGACTAAATCGGCAATTAAGCCGATCGCTACTAATTCTAATAAATCTGCGATCGGGCGCTGCGGAATATCCGGTAATGTGTGATATAGTGCTTCAACTAATTTGTAAGCTACTCCAACTCCTGAAAGGTTAAATAATTGGTGGTTTGGGGGGAAGTAGCGGGGATTGATAATGGCTGTAGCTGGCGGGCGAGCTTCAGGTAATGTATGATGGTCGGTGACAATTGTATCGATGTTTAAGCTGGTGGCGTATTCGATTTCGGCGATGTTTGTACTGCCCGTATCGCAGGTAATAATTAAGCTAATTCCCGCTTTTGCTAAGGCATCTATTCCTGGGATATTGAGTCCGTGAGATTCGGTTAAGCGGTTGGGAATGTAATAAGTTAGTTGGTCGTTTTGAGCAAAAAATTCTCCCAGTCCGTCCCAAAGTACGGAGGTTGAGGTAATGCCGTCGGCGTCGAAATCTCCCCAAATAGCGACTTTTTCGCCGCTGTTTCGTGCTTGCTGGATTCTTTCTATCGCCCAGTTCATTTCTAGCCCGAATTCAAAGGGACTTGCTGGTTGGTAAAGTTGGGGATTTAAGAAACCGGGTATTTGTTCGGGGTTGTGAATTCCTCTATACCACAGAAGTGTAGCGGCATAGTTTCCGGGTAGTTCGGGTGCATGGTTTCTGACAGCTTGGAGCAGCCAATCTGGGGGTTCGGATAGGGGTTGAGTTGGTAATTTTTGAAGTAGTTCTGTCATTCGATTTTAGATTTTAGATTTTAGATTTTAGATTGTGACCACAGATGAATCTAGGGGCTTGTTTGTATGTTAAATAAAACTTAAACCGAGTAACTGGTAACTGGTTTTCAGGCAGAGCCTGGGAACCCATTTCCAGAGGCTCTGCCTCACTTACGATCGGGAAAATTGGAGGCAGAGCCTAGTAACGAGTAAAATATGGGGGCTTGTTTATATATTAAATAAATATTTCGTCGATTATAGCAAGATTTGGTAGCCAATCTGTGGGAGTTTCTGCGAGAATATCTGCTGAGGGAGTTTTTGTGTCTGTTGTGCGGTTGCAGCGAGTGGCAAATTGACAGGAATCGCAAAGATTGGAACTAATTTCTACTTGGGGTAAGAATTCGCCGCCTTCGGTATAGCGCTGTCGCCAGTCGGTTAGCTGCTGTAATAGGTGGGTTAAATCTTGTTTGGTGCGATCGTGTTCTGTTTGGTTGTAATAAAACGTGAGTTTTTGCGGCGGTTCTTCTCCTTGCAATTGTACGAACCAGTATGTCATAGAAACTTGTTCGGGGGAATAGTCGCTGGTTTCTACTAAGACGTATAAATAGAGGCGAGTTTGCCAACTTTCGGCTATCCATTTTGATTTTTGAGGGCGGGGATAGGTTTTCCAGTCGAGAATTTGGGCGGCGTTTGGTTCGGCTATTAGCAAGTCATAGATAACGGTGAATAGGTAGTCTTGGAAAATTAGGGTGCGGGGGTGTTCGGCTTGGCGGAAAATTCTATCGCTATTTTCTGAATTGGCGAAAAGTTCGGGTGCTGTGTTGATAAATGCTGCTACACAGCGTCCCAATTCGGGGTCTTGTTGGATGATAAATTCAATGGGAAGTCCGAGTTCTCGCTGCTGCATTAATAGGTGAAAGTGGCTTCCCCATGTGAGTTTTTCTTTGTGTTCTGGGGATGCGGTGGTGGCGAGTAGTTCGAGGTAGCTGTGTTGGAATTTGCGGGGGCATTCTTCGAGAATTTTGAGTTGGGTTTGGGAGAGTCGGAGCATTTTTTTATGATTTTAGATTTTATATTTTTTGGGCTGGTAAGCGAGGCTATTAATCTTTTTTTGACCGCAGATTGAGGCAGATGGACGGAGATGGACGCCGATAATTTTGATCGCGTTTTTAGAGGAGAGTACGCGCGAGCGTAGCTATCCCGTAGGGAATCGCACTTTTTTCCAAGTGCGATCGCTTATCCTTCACCCCAAGCACTTAAAAACTCGACTTGATTGTACATTTCCTCTGCGGATTTACTAGCTATAATTTTTAGCAAGCGACGCAATTGTTCCCCAACTGAATAATTCTGCTGTCCCAAGATTATCCTCATATGTTCTTCCCCTTGCGTGCTAAAATTAGTATGCAATCGATAAAAATCCCTAGTATTAAAACTATAGGTTACTCGATGATTTTCATGAGCCCAATACAAAATTTCTTCATCGCTGCGAGACAGCATTCCTATTTCTGCCACAGAAATAACATCAACACTCCGCAGGCGTAGAGCATCTAGCAGAGCCGAATTCATCGCATCTTCGTCTAGCAGCAGTAGAATAATGCTCATGAATTTGTCTTGAGGTTTTTGTAGTGTAACTCTGCTAACTGTTCGTAAGCTTCTTGTTCCTCAGCTAAATCTGTATCAATCTCTTCTCGATTAGCATGATAATACGTTAAAGCTGCATAAACTTGTGCGATCGATAAGTGAGTCATCAGCCTAGCAATTTCTTCCGCACTGTTACCCTGCTTGTACAAAACGGCGATGCGGCGGACAGAAGTACCAGTTTCAGCAATAATCGGACGGCCGCCTCGAAGGTTGGGATTGCGGATAATTAAAGTCCCGATGTCTACTACAGTTGTTGTCATACATTTTCTCAAGTCACTTAACTTGATTATATAGATTTCTTCTAAAAATGTGTAACTGTTTATGCCCTTGAGGGTTCTATTTAAGCGATAATTGCGTACAAGATTTAGAAGCATTAAGGGCGATTGCCTACGGGATAGCTACGCTCGATCGCACTTTTCGCCCACTTCTCTACAACTTCCCAATTTGTTGAGCAAACCACATCGCCGCCGTCCCATTTCCCTCACCCAAAAGTTTCAAAGTATCCGACAGCAAAGCAATTGGCAATCCCTCAAGCGCACCGGAAATTTCGCATTCTTGATATTTCCCGTTTTCCTGCAAGCGAAATGCCAAAACTCTCTCGCCCTTAATATCTACTACCCAATACTCAGGAATTCCCAAAGCAGCATACAACCGCTTTTTTTCATCTAAATCGCTGGCCAAAGTAGTATCGGCTATCTCCCCGACTAAATCGGGAACTTGCGACTGATTCAGATTAATTCGGCGGGGTTCCCCTTTTTGCCATTGGTGGAAATCTCCGCCGATGTATAAAACTTTATCTGGGGCACCCGCTCCCACTTTAGGTTTCTCAATTACACAACCGCTGAGAGAATCAAAAGTTTGTCCTATTTTGGTAGTAAACCACACGAAAAATATGATAGTAAACAGATCGTTAAATCTGGCGTGCTGAGGCCCTTCATTACCCATGTCTATCCAAAGATATCCTTCATAAAAAAATATTCTGGCTTTCTCCAAAGATGGATCTTCGCAGGCTGCTACATAATCTTCCCATGTCGCGGCTTGCCATTGGGGAATTTCTCCCACTTGAGACACGATGAATTTGGCAGTTGTAGAAGTCATGATTTAAAAGCAAATTGAGGATAAAATTATCCTAACTTAGGTTGATATTTATCTGTCGTGGTAATTGGTATTTGTCAATTTTTATAGCCCCCCTTTTTTAAGGGGGGGATCAGATCCTTGTGCTTATCGAATTGCTGTGGGCGCCGCAATTGGTACTTCTAAGTCTGGTTGCAAGTCAAAGACTACGACAAGCGTTGTTTGAGGCATCAGTTGACGCAGACACAGCAAGTGTCCGTCAGCATCCGATCGACTGCGAAATCGCCCCACAATCGCCCGCTGCATACTGGGCATGAGTTTGGCGATCGCCCAAGGGTAAAGGCGTTTTTGGTACGCGATCGCACTAGGATTCGCTGCGAATCCCTGTTGATAACCGTTTTGTGGCATAATCGTGTTGTATTCGTAAGGAGTACACAAAAGGCGTTAGTAAGTTTCTTGGCGGGAATGTACTAACGCCTTTTCCATTAAAATTCAAGCACATATCACAAGAATTGTCAATTGTCAATTCTTAACGCTAAGTTTTAACGGTTATCCTATCTGAAGCTTGTATCGGCTATGGATTTGAGGGTTTTAGTAAGTGTTGAATCGTTTGCAGAAGTGATATATTTTTGATTTTTAACCGCAGATGAACGCGGATAAACGCGGATGAAAGAAAGATAAATTGAGAATGAGTTAAGGGGCGATCGCACTTAATCACACATCACAAAATCACTCTTTTGTCAAGACAAAAACACTGTCTTTATTCCCCCGTCCAATCCGCAAATCTTTATCCAAATAAGTGATATCAAGCCATCCCTGCTGTTCGCGAGTATCCAGCCCGAAATCTACAGCCGCGAACTTTTTCCCCGACTCAATCTCATCGATAAACTTCCCCGGAAATTCATAGCCAATCAACCTGCTTAAACCTACTATAGACCGCTCAAACTTCACCTGCACTCGCCGTTCGGAAGTTGGCTCAAATCTCGCTGCTACACTGACAATTCCTTCCAAATAAGGCAAGCCATAAAGTTCGCCAATGTTGTAAATTTTAGATTCTTTGACGCGGATAGATTGATAAATTTGACCCAATTTTACCAAGGGAAAACTGTCGAGATTCAGCAGTTCGCGGCTGGTGGTATACAATAACCGCCAATCACCATTTAAAAGCTCTCCGGCTTCGACAGGGCGTGATGTGGGGTTGTAATCTTCCAATTGGGCGATCGCACTTAAAATTGCTTGTTTGTCGCTGGGAGTCGCCAGCAAACCGCGATTCTTACCAGCAATTATCTCTAAGAGTGCAGATTTTCTCAGCATATATTTTTTTAGGAAGAGGGATGAAGAAGGAAAAAATATTCTTGAGTTCGCGTTCAATATTATTTATAAATTACGCGACAAGTCGTTTTTAGCGCGCTTATTATTGGGTTTGTCTGTGTCCAGTGTGCACCCTACATTGATTAATGACTAATAACTAAGATACCAAATTTCACCAGATAGAGCATCGTCCGATATAGGTATGCTAATTCTTGCTCGTTTTTAACGTAGCGTCGGATAACTTCCCCCACGCTGATCGCACCTTCCTGCTTAATTGTATCCAATATCTCCATCTGAATGTTAACAGATATTCTCCTATCTTCACCAAAACTGGTAAACCTAATTGTCTGTACCTGCTTTAAAAGTTCTGGTGTGGCGATCGCCCCCAGACTCAGTATCATCTCATTGCTTAAACTTCTAGTCGCATAATTACCCAATACCCGAAACGGATCGTCGCCTAGGGGATAAGGCGGCTTCCCAGGTTTTAAAGGTGCGGACTCCGATGCCCCCTGGCGAATTTCTGCTAATTCCCGCCACAATTGTTCGTAAGCAGCAATTACTACTTTCCAATCATAAATTTCCCTCGCCCTTTGTCTGGCATTTTCCCCCATCCGCTTTCTCACTTCTGGGTTTTCAATTAATTGGCACAACGCGCGGGTGCAAGCATCAATGTCAACTGCTGTGGCGAGGGAGGTGTGACCCATGTAAGTCGGCCAATTTAAGCTGCCGTCAAGATAATTTAAGGCTAAATCTAAACAAGATTCCGGGGGCGGGATGAGTGTGGGAATGCGGAAGCCGTCTATTTCGTGGCGTACAGATTCTTTGTATCCGTTCCAATCTGAGACTATGGCCGGGAGTCCGTTCGCCATAGCTTCAATTGGCGTCAGTCCGAAGGATTCTTGAATGTTGTCGGACAGCGAAATGAAAATGTCGGCCGCCGACCAAATATTTATTCTAATTTCCGGCTGTCTCCCATCTAAAAAAATAGCATTCACGGAGGGACAAAATATTTGTGCGCTATTTTTAAAGTCGGGTTTTTCTCTCGGATCTTCTATCCAACCGGCTTGAATTAAGTGGATTTTGGCTTTTGTCTGTTGTGCGGCCCTTTCTAGGGCGATGTACATGGGTACCGGATGAGCTTTTGCAGAAAAAGTCAATCGACCGACAAATAACACAACTATATCTTCGGGAGAAATGCCGAGTTCTTGCCGTATTTGGTGGCGACTATTAACTGCTTCCACACCCTGCGGAAACGCGCTGCAATCGACTCCGAGGGGAATAACGGGGAATTTGACCAAAATTTCCGGTTTACCGCCGTTGCGCTGGGCTAAATATTCAGACCACTCCGTCATAACTCCTTCTACTGCTGTTTTCACGGCTGCAGAGGTGCAGATCAGGGCGTCCCAAGGCTGCATGGGTGCGGTTATCAAATCGCCGATCGCCTCCATGATGTATTGTGTACCGATCGTGTGAGTAACGCCACAAACGCTGTAGGCCCGCTGATCGACAAATCTGCGCGCCCACACCATCTGCGACAGAACCGGATCGGGTCGGTAAATTGTGCCCGGTTGAGATAGCAAATCCGGTCGTTCTATCGGAATCCAGCGAACTTTCCGAGGTTTTTGCAGCCAAGGTTGGATGTGCGAACAAAACTCCTTAAAGGTTGTTTCGCTATCGGCGCAACAGTAGAGAGAGTCGGCGGTTCCGTGTTGGACTAAGCTTTTGAGAAACCCTTCTCCGGCTGAATGACGCCCCAGAAGTTTTTTGCCTCCGGTGTGGTAGCCCTCTTTGTTGTATAAAACCGCTGCCGTTATATCCATTCTGAGATTTATTGCTTGAGAGTTGACTGAAAAAGCCAGAGGGCATTCGGGCTCAGGCTTTGATGAAAATCCAGGAGACTGTTGTGAATCAAACCCTTGCCGTTAGGGAAACTTGCACAATAGGATCGCCTCGTGTCCCGCGATATCTTAAAGACGATCGTCTCAGATTACAATGCTTACGGCTAAAGAAGGATTGGCAAGAGCGGATTTTAGTGTTATCCTCATGCCCATGCTTGGGGGCGATCGCCTTTTGGGTCTCCCATCTTATCCGATCCGGAACCAAACAGTGCCTGTGGTATAATGCTTTAGCCTTGCTAAATGCCCGATTTGCAAGTGCTTGATCAAATTAGTAGTTCGTCGGCAAAACGTTACTTCACTCGATCGCGTCTTTGTCTTTAAAAACCGATAATCATGTACAACCCATCTCTGCGTCAAATTCCTCGCCACTTACCTGCGGATGTAATTCCATTAAAACAGCAATCTTCTCTTTTAGACTGGTTGGAATCTAACAACCGCCTGTTAGCAAGGGATGTCCAAGAACCCGACTATCTGCACGAAGAAGAAATTTCTGAACTGATGGCAGTTGACGACAGTCCTTACGATGATTTAGAAGAGGAAGTAGAAGAGGATGTGAGTGTAGGCGAAGAATAACGGGTAGAAGGGTGAAGAAATCAACCGGAAACAGGGAAGAAAAACTCAGAGATTTCTCAATCTCCTGTATCGCACCCTATTCCCCCATTGTCAATTGCTTATTCTCAAATAGTGTGTGGTGAGGAGTGTTATGGATAACTTTTTGGATGAGAAAATCCCTTTTAGTCTGCCTTTCAAACTTACAGGAAAGAATTTATTCCTGCTGCTGGGTTTGGGGCTCGGCACTTTAGCGATCGGTTTAGATGTAGTAGCGGATAGATTTTTGAATTTACCTGCATCGCTATTTATGCCGCTCGTTGTTTGTGCTTTAGTTGCGTCGGGGTTGGGCTATGCAGTTGTACCCGTACTCCAGCAACTAAAAGCAGGACAAATAATTCGCGAAGACGGCCCCCAAGCCCATTTAAAAAAAGCGGGAACGCCGACAATGGGAGGCATCTTTTTTATACCTGCGGGGGTAGCAGTCGCTTTACTTTGGTCTAAGTTTAACTCAGATGTTGTTGCCGTATCGGCTTTAACTTTAGCTTACGGTTTCATTGGCTGGATTGATGACTGGCAAATTCTGCGACGTAAGTCGAACAAAGGTATTTCACCTCGGATGAAATTGGCTTTGCAAATAAGTTTTGCTGCTCTATTTTGTCTGTGGCTTATGTTTCATCAACCTGCAATTTCTACGAATGTTGCTTTGCCTTTCGGTTGGGTATTGCCATTAGGTTTGCTGTTCTGGCCGCTGGCCGCTTTTGTGCTAGTTGCCGAAAGCAATGCTACTAATCTTACCGATGGTGTTGACGGGTTGATGGGAGGTTTGGGGGCGATCGCACTTTTGGGACTAGGTGCATCTGTAGCCTCAACTTCGCCAGAATTAATGATTTTTTGCGCTTGCATCAGTGGCAGTTGTTTCGGTTTCTTAGCACACAACCGCAATCCAGCCAAGGTGTTTATGGGTGATACAGGTGCTTTAGCTTTGGGCGGTGCGTTGGGTGCGGTAGCTTTATTAACAAATAGCCTTTGGATATTATTAATTATCAGCGGGATTTTCTTTGTAGAAACGCTGTCAGTAATTGCTCAAGTAGGTTATTACAAAGCTACAAAAGGGCCTGATGGCATCGGCAAGCGTCTATTAAGAATGGCTCCACTGCACCATCATCTAGAGTTGTGTGGCTGGTTGGAAACTCAGGTTGTTGGCATTTTTTATTTAACTAACGGGGCGTTAGTGTTAATGATTCTGATGTTAACTAGCAACATTTGAGAAGAGATTGCGTGACGGATTGCACAGGGGATGTAAGAGATATTTTCTACTATTTCATAGAAACAGGCAAGATGCCTGTTCCACAATAACTGAATGCAGTTGTGGAACAGGCATCTTGCCTGTTTAAGGCTCGGAAGTTATAATTTTGAGAATTGATATCCTCAGTTAATGCAATGGAAATTAGTAACACTTTTTAATTATTTGAATAACCGCGAAGAGGGTTCTAGGACAAAGGAAGAACTACATTTGCTTATTTATCTTCCTTAGCGCCTTCGCGGTTCGTTTAATCTTACTCAATATTAGTTATGCTATCGTTTACGGTTGTTTCTGAATGACTAAAACGTTTTTACCGGAGGTTTCGGTGGTTGTGCCTGTTTACAACGGCGAGAGGGATTTGCCGGAGTTGATCGAGTGCCTGCGATCGCAAACTTATCCGCCACACAGAGTAGAATATCTTTTAGTAGACAACAACAGCCGCGATCGCACTTCAGCAATTCTCGAAACAGCAGCCTCTAACCCCCCCTCAGTCCCCCCTTTGGTAGGGGGAGGAAGCAATTTCAATCCAATAACCATTCGCCACCTCAGTGAAAATCAGATTCAAAGTTCCTACGCCGCCCGCAATCAAGGAATTCGCGCATCCACAGGCGAAATCATTGTATTTACCGATGCAGACTGTCGCCCGGAATCTGACTGGCTGGAAAATTTAGTTAAACCCTTTGTTGACTTAGAAGTAGGAATTAGCGCTGGGGAAATACTCGCATTGCCCGGTAAAACTATCTTAGAACAACACGCCGAGCGCCAAAATACTTTATCTCAAAAACATACACTCGCTCACCCTTTTTGTCCCTACGGCCAAACCGCCAACTTAGCTGTACGGAGGCTCGTTTTACAACAAATAGGATTATTTCGCCCTCACCTCACCAGTGGCGGCGATGCTGACTTGTGTTGGCGGATTTTGCGGGAAACATCCTATCAATTACATTTTGCTCAAAATGCGATCGTCCGACACCGCCACCGTTCTACAATAAAACAGTTGCAAAGTCAATGGTATCGGTACGGCGAATCTAATAAATATTTGCACGAACTCCACGGTGTCGATTTGATGCGAGAATTCACAACAGGCGAATATTTTTACCGGCTGGCTAGGTGGCTGTTAAAGGAATTTCCGGTTGCGGCGGCAAAAAGTGCGCTCGGCTCTTCGGAGCTGGTAGACTTATTCAATACGCCGATCGGTTTTTTGAATGTTAGGGCAAGGGCGATGGGGCAGCGCCAAGCCAAACTGCCAGAATCAGCTTGGGACATTGAGCGGTTTTAATCGGCTTTAATATTTTAGAGCAATAAATCATTGTTCGATCGCACTTGCGATCGACAAATATTCGTTTGTACACAATCCGCCCCTATATATACCTATAAGTAGAGTTTATCGGTACCGATAAATATGCTGAATCAGAAATACGATAATTTAACGCAATACTTAATATAAAATTAATAAGTCTATTCTTTCCCCCTAGTCTCAAAACAACGAGTAACTCGAATTCTGACGCCAAAATAGCCTCTAATTCTGCCTTCTGGCTTTTCAGTGCTGTCGTCAGCGCGATCGTAATTATTCTCAGAATTTTAAATTTTTGTAACCTTTACAGGTAATGCCAATGGCTCAAATCTTACTCCAGACGGTTTGGTTTATACCTTGCTATCCACTCATCGGTGGAGTTCTGTCGATGCTGTGGTTTCCGGCAATTACCCGTCGCACGGGGCCAAGACCATCCGGTTACGTGAACGCCATCTTAACCTTGTTCGCTTTCTTACACGGCGTCATCGCCCTCACAGCTATTTGGAACCAACCAGCGCAACACCAGTTCATTCCCTGGCTGAATGTAGCAGGTTTAGACTTAACCATTCCCGTTGAAATCTCTGCTGTCACCGTCGGGGCGACAGTTTTAATTACCGGACTGAACTTGCTAGCGCAGATTTATGCTTTCGGTTATATGGAAATGGACTGGGGCTGGGCTCGGTTGTTTTCCTTGATGGGGCTGTTTGAAGCGGGGATGTGCGGCTTGGTACTGTGCAATTCTCTCTTCTTCAGTTACATGATTTTGGAAGTTCTGACTTTGGGTACTTACCTGCTAGTCGGGCTGTGGTTCAATCAGTCTTTGGTGGTGACAGGAGCCCGCGACGCTTTCTTAACCAAGCGGGTGGGAGATTTATTCCTGCTGATGGGAGTAGTCGCAATTCTGCCGCTGGCTGGAACTTGGAATTTTGACGAGTTGGCTGTTTGGGCTCAGACTGCAAAGCTTGACCCTACTGTAGCGACGCTGTTGAGCTTAGCTTTGATTGCCGGGCCGATGGGTAAGTGCGCTCAGTTTCCCTTGCACCTGTGGCTGGATGAGGCGATGGAAGGCCCGCTGCCGGCGACAATTTTGCGGAACACCGTAGTTGTGGAAACTGGTGCTTGGATTTTGATTAAGTTGCAGCCAGTGATTGCTTTGTCGCCGATCGGACTGAAGACAACTATTATTGTAGGCGCTGCGACGGCGGTTGGTGCTTCATTAATTGCGATCGCCCAAATTGACATCAAGCGCACGCTTTCCTATATAGTCAGCTCTTACATGGGCTTAGTATTTATCGCCGTCGGCACCGGACAAGCCCAGACAGCCCTGACATTAATATTTGCCTACAGCTTGGCAATGGGTTTGCTGGTGATGAGCATCGGTTCGGTAGTCTGGAACAGCATCACTCAGGATGTCCGCTCTCTCGGCGGTTTGTGGGGAAAGCGGCCAATATCGGCCATATCGTTTATTGTCGGTAGCGCTGGATTAGTAGGACTGCCGCCCTTCGGCTGCTTCTGGGCTTTAGAAGACTTCACATCCGGGCTTTCAGAAACTCACCCTTTCTTGTTAGGAATAGTGCTGTTTGTAAACGGCGTCACTGCTTTTGGCTTGGTGCGCGTCTTTGGTTTAGTTTTTGGCGGCCAACCAAAGCAAATGACCGAACGCTCGCCGGAAGTTCACTGGCCTTTTATCTTGCCGATGACTGTTTTAATGGGCTTTACTTTGCACGTTCCGCACTTGCTGGCTGCGTGGCATTTATTGCCAGGGGCAAGTTTGAATTATACCGCCACTGGAGTGCTAGTTTTGTCAACGGCGATCGGCATCGGTGCCGGAGCATTTGTTTACCTGAACGAAAAATGGGAAAAACCGGTGCGAATTGGTTCTCAAGCCCTGCAAGACTTTTTTGCTTACGACTTTTACACTGCCAAACTTTACCGGGTGACAGTGATATTTGCAGTCGGTCTAGTTGCTCAAGTTATCTCTTGGGTCGATCGCAATATTGTTGACGGATTCGTGAACTTAATCGGTTTTGCAACGGTTTTTGGCGGGCAAAGCCTCAAATACAACGTTAACGGTCAAACTCAGTTTTACGCCTTGACAATTCTGTTCGGAGTGGCAGTTTTGGGACTGCTCATAAGCTGGCCACTTCTAGCTCGCTTGTCGCTGATTGTGGGCGGGTAAAGAAATATAAGCTTGAAGATTTTAGGTGACAGTTTTCATCTAAAATCTTAAAAACATGAAGTCTTGAACAAAGATTTCAAACTCGTTCAAATAAGGCAGCATAAATGAATTCAGACCACAGACAATTCAATCTTTCCCGGCGCAATTCCCTCAAATTTGTCGCAGGTGCTATTGGTACAGGGATACTTGCAGTAGGAGCAGGCGCTGATTTCGCTGCACCTGAACCAGCAATTGCTCAAACTGACTTGACTCCCGACACAGCTCTGAAACAGTTAATGGACGGCAACCAGCGGTTTGTTGACAGCAAACGCCAAAACCCCCACCAAGACTTTGGGCGCCTCACCGAAGTTGCCAAATCTCAAAAACCATTTGCTGCTATTCTCGGCTGTGCAGATTCCCGCTTTCCTTCGGAAATTATCTTTGATCAAGGATTGGGAGATTTATTTGTCTGTCGTGTGGCCGGAAATGTTGTTACTCCAGAAGAAACTGGCAGCCTAGAATTTGGCACCCTGGTATTGGGAGCAAAAGTGCTTGTGGTAATCGGGCATAAACGTTGCGGTGCGGTAGACGCAACCATTAAAGGAGCTCAAGTTCCCGGCCAGATTGGCAGTTTGCTCGATGCGATTAAGCCTGCTGTAGAAAGCTCGAAAAACCAAACGGGCGACAAGCTAGAAAATGCTTCAAAAGCCAATGTTGTGCTCCAAGCTAACAAGTTGAAAGCCTCTCCAGTTATCTCTAAGTTAATTGCGGAGAATAAACTGAAAGTTGTTGGTGGGTATTACGATTTAGACACGGGTCGAGTCACTATTCTTTCTGAGTCGTGATGAAAACTGGGATTGATAATTGGCAAAAGTTTAACATCTAAACTCTCAAATTATCAAAGACAAGAGGCTGCAAAATAGATTGTTCACTCTTCACTCTTCACTTCACACATTATGCTTAGTGCCTTGCTCTGGTTGCCCGCGTTGGGCGCTGCGGTAGTCGGGTTCCTGCCCGGAAATATCAATGGAATGCGTCTGCGTTCAATAGCCTCGGCTTTTGCGGCAGCTATTTTCATTTTGAATATCTGGCTGTTGACTCAATTCGATCCAGCCAATTCGGGACTGCAATTTCAAGAATATTTGCCTTGGATTCCACAATTAGGTTTGAGCTACAACTTGGGCATTGACGGCTTGTCGTTGCCGCTGCTGGTTTTAAGCGCTTTGCTGACGCTATTAGTCATTTACGGCACCGGCGAAAAGATGGAGCGCCCCCAGCTTTACTATGCTTTGATTTTGCTGATCAATGCTGGTATTGCCGGAGCTTTGATGTCTCAAAATTTGCTGCTGTTTGTACTGTTTTACGAAGTAGAATTAATTCCTTTTTACCTGTTGATTGCGATTTGGGGCGGAAAGCAGCGGGAATACGCTGCCATGAAGTTTTTGATCTACACGGCAGTTTCGGGACTTTTAGTGCTGGCAGCATTTTTAGGTGTGGCTTGGCTGAGTGGGTCTTTAAATTTCGATTACAGTGCGATTACCACTCAAGAATTGCCGAGAAATTTGCAGTTAATCCTGCTAACAATTTTGCTAATTGGGTTGGGAATTAAAATTCCCTTGGTGCCGCTGCACACTTGGCTACCGGATGCTTACGTCGAAGCTTCGCCAGCAACAGCAATTTTGCTGGGAGGGATTCTGGCGAAGTTGGGAACTTACGGTTTAGTACGGTTCGGCTTACAGATGTTTCCCGAAACTTGGTCGATTATAGCTCCGGTTTTAGCGATTATTGGGACTGTGAGCGTGATGTACGGGGCTTTGAGCGCGATCGCCCAAAAAGACATCAAGCGCATGGTAGCCTATAGTTCGATCGGGCATATGGGCTACATCCTCGTTGCCTGCGCCGCGGGTACGAAGCTGGCATTAATCGGTGCAGTCGGGCAAATGGTAAGCCACGGCTTAATTTTAGCTTTGCTATTTTATTTGGTAGGCATCATCGAAACCAAAGTTGGCACGCGGGATTTGGACGTACTTAACGGTTTGATGAACCCGATGCGGGGTTTACCCACTGCCAGTTCCCTGTTAGTTTTGGGTGGCATGGCAAGCGCCGGAATTCCGGGTTTGGTGGGTTTTATTGCCGAATTTTTAGTGTTTCAAGGCAGTTTCTCGATCTTTCCAATTCCCACTTTACTCTGCATTTTAGCATCGGGTTTAACAGCAGTTTACTTTGTGATTCTGCTCAACCGCACCTGTTTTGGGAAGTTGGACAATGCCACGGCTTACTACCCTCCAGTTACGTTTGCTGAAAATATGCCGGCGCTGGTTTTGGCGGGCATCATTTTTGTGTTGGGAATTCAACCTGCTTGGCTGCTCAAGTGGAGCGAATCTACTACAAATGCGATCGTTGCTACTCTGCCGGCTGACAGAAATACCCAAGTTGCTATTAGCTATCCCCTAGAGCACTTGGATATGGAAATCGCGTCTACACAAACGAAGTCCGCCTCGGCAGACTAAGCATCTACTTGTTTCCAGGCTCTGCCTGGAAACGCAGATCCAGAGGCTCTGCCTCCAATTGTCCGGCTTGCCGGCCTGGATATCGTTTCCTAAGCAGAGCCGGAAAACCAGTTAAAGAATCGCAGCTTTTTGCAATAATTCAAAATATTTAGATTCACTCAATCAAAGGAAGAAACAATGGTACAAACCCCTAATAAACCAGCAACAAAACTACCTCCTTCTAAACACGAATTTGCCGAAGTAATTCACAGGCTAGAAGCAGGCGGTGCGATGATTCCAGATACGCCGGAAAATCTGATGCAAATCATCGCTATTTGGAAAGCTTACGCGGTGCCGATGGACTTTTACTGGCGGGACTTGCTTTACATCGCCGAACGGGTATTTTTACACCCGCTTCCTTTCTTTAAATACTTTTTACCCCAAGAGTATTTAGATTTACAAAATCACTATGCAGGTGACGGTGCAGATTTGCGGATTTGGCGCGGGACTGGCAGCGTTCACCCGGAACTCTTGGAGTTCATGGAGAAGGGTGAAACTGGTAAACTCCCGCGGCTGTTTCACCATTTGTGGCACGATCGCATTAACATGGAATTTGCGGAAGAGTGCATGAGGTCAATGCTTTGGCACCGGGGCTTGTACGTGCCCACCAATCAATTCGATCCTTATTTGGACAGTGACGAATATAAGGCTAATGCCGATCGGGCAATTAAAGCTTACTTCAAAAAAGACCCGTTCATGCTGGCACTTCACAAAGCATTTCCCGAAATGTTTTTAGAACAGTGCCGCCAAATGTCTTATTACAGCAATCTCGGTTTATTCTGGGAAGTCATGGCGCCGGTGTTTTTTGAGGTTTCCGACTTGTACGACGAAGGGAAAGTTACCACAGTCCCACAGGCGATGGATTTCCTAGTAAATGGCATATTTGCGATCGCCGGACGCCCGATTTACCACCACGTTCAAATCGACGGCGAAACCTACGAAATCATCCCCAAATCTAAGGGTTTTACTTGGCTTTATGAAGCAGCGTTACCTTACGTGGAAGCTGTATTTTATCGCACTTCACCGTTCCGAGGAACCAAATCTTACAATGCTCAAGCTAAGGAAGTTCCTGACGACCAAAAAGACTTCCACTACGGAGTTTTGTATGCAGACAAATTCCCGGTAGGTACGGCGGGGATTCCGCCGACTTTGCTAGCACAAGATATGCTGCATTTCCTGCCGCCTTATTTGAGGGATTTCTACAAACAGCGCTGTCGCGGCGAAGATGATATTCTCAATCAAATTGGAGTGACATTTCAGCGATCGATGTACTGCGTTACTTCGGCAGTGTTTCAAGCGTTGCGGACGGCTCTTTTGTATCCTTTGGATGACCCCAATCCGAAGCATTTGAAGGCAAATAGGGCATTCTTTGAGGCTCAGCTTGATCGCTTCTGTCGCCCGGAATACGGTATGAAATATGCTGCGAAGCTCAAGAATATTCAGACTTCGGATTATAGGTAGTCATCGCGCATTGGGAATGGGGCATCGGGCATCGGGAATTTGTTATTGCAAAAACTCCTAAGCTGTTGGGCATTTAAAAGACGATAGTAGGGTGAGTCAGTACAGAAGTGTTTCCCGCATCCTTCGCGTAAGTGTTCACTCTTGACGCACCCTACAAGCCTCGTTAGTGGTTTAAATGCGTGACAGCTTAATGATTACCGATTACTAGGCCCCATCCGATTTTAGATTAAAATTACCAGTTGATCGAAAATCTAAAATGTAAAATTGTCCAAGATCCAATGCCCGATGCCCTATGCCCTATGCCCCTCCCCCAATAACTATGGACAGCAAAGATTTAGCCAAATATATCGAAGCAAAGGACGGGATTTCCAAACCTTGGCTGTTGGTGCAACTGCGGCTGAAAAAATTGCAAGAAAGGCGATCGGAGATTTCTGCTGAAGAGTATATGACAGAACTTACTGACCTTCACAAAGATTTAATGAATCTGGGGGAATGGTGGCTGGGAATCGAAGATGAAGTGTTTTAAAATTTAATTGAAAGTTCAAGTAGGATTAAGTTGATCGCACTTTAAAATTTCTCCATCAAATCTTTTTCTTGGGTATAGACATCTCGTAGCTGTTGCAGCGCGGCCCCAGAAATGACCGATTTAACAGTAGCTACCAATTGGCCCCACTCTAGCAAGCTGTCAACTGAAACAGCTTTTTTGAACTTGTACGTGTAGAATTTAGTCCAAAATGCTGGTGCTTGCTTGCTTTTCCAGCGTTTGTACCATCTGCCAAAATCTTGAAGTGCGATCGGCTGTACTTGTAAAATAGGAGGAAAATCGGCGTAGCTAACAAAGCGGCTGATGCATTTAGCGTGTACGTACACCATGTAGTGACAGCATTCTATGCGGTAAATCTCCTCCGCTGAGATATTGAACAGGAGTGCAACTGTTTCTTCGGTAACGAATCTCGCCAGCGGATGCAGGATTGGCGATTTGTGAATTATTCTCGATTCTGCGATCGTTCGCGATTTTGCTGGAGTTTCTGATATCATGGCTAGTACACCTCTGGATATGGTTAGTAGACTTCTGGATATGGCAAATGCACTTTTTGATAGAAAGAAATAATCTGTCCAGATTAGGTTTTACAGACGATCGCTCTTTAGTTTTCCAGGCCGGAGGGCGGTCGGCTTTTTAGATGAATTTATTTTAAGGTGTTATAGCACCCATTGTCAAGCATGGGTTTAGTAAGAATTAAAGTCAGAGAACTAGCTGCAGAGAAAGGTTGGACATTCAAGGAAGTTTCAGAACGTTCTGGGGTAATGTACAACACTGTCAAGCATTATGCCCGTTGTCCAGGGCTGACAACGGTTGACTTTACTTTGCTGCGGAAGTTAGCTCGCACTTTTGATGTGATGATTGAGGATTTGGTTGAGGTTTTAGAGGAATAGTCGATCAGCCTTAAGTTGTCTAGACCGGAGGGCGATAGCTTTTTCAGATGCAATTATCTTAAAACGGAACTGCATTTTTTATCAAAAATGGGTTTAGTTAGAGTAAAAGTGCGAGAGTTAGCGGCCGAGAGGGGCTGGACATTCAAGGAGGTGGCTGAGCGATCGGGCGTGATCTACAGCACCATAACCAGCTATGCTCGTCGTTCAGAAATATCAATGGTTGACTTTACCGCCCTGTACAAGTTAGCGCGGGCTTTTGATGTCATGATTGAGGACTTGGTGGAGATTATTGAGGAATAGGTCGATCGGCATTAAGTTGTCCAGACCGGGGGCGATCGCTTTTTTCTATTTTTTACACTATAGCATGATTAACTGTAGTAAGTCAAACATTATTGCACTTAATCGGATTGAGGATGGTAACATCAAGGAAAGTTGTTATTAATAGTTGATTATTATTCGTGGCTAAAACTAATACTGCGATCGCGGTCAGTTCCGTGATCAAGGAAGTCATTCAAAAACAAGCGCTAGCGACCAGACTAACTCAGAAAGAAGTAGTGTATTTGGGAATGCTGGCAATTGATGCACTCGATAAGGAAAGCCGCCAAGAGTTGGCGGACAAGGTGCATCAAATGCAGATGAATGGGGAGATTTGAAGAGATAAGGGCGATCGCACTTCTCAAAATTTCAAGAACTGGCGAGCTTAGCTTTTTGATTGCTTGTATGCTCTTAGCCAATTTAAGCCCCGCTTAGCACCGAGTTTTTTCTGCATATCTTCCAGAGAACTGTAAACACGCTTATCACGGATCAGCTTTGCGTATCCATCTTTAACTCCAGGGATTGAGGTAAGGTCAGATTTTGGATTGTTAATAAAATCCAAGAAATCTGTAACATCTTGAGGCTCAACAACTCTTTCGTTCAGCTTTGACTGCAAAACAGCTTGTTCAATAGCCTTTTCTGCTTCTGGTTGTTTGGCTGCAATCACAAACACCCACAGCCTGACTAGATTAGCTGCCTTAGCTGCTTCATAGATGGGTAAACCAGTTAACAAATGGTAGTGATCTTCTTCATCGGTGAGACAAACAATCGGCAGAGACAGGTTAAAGTTCCAATCTGTTAGAGATTGCGAAACTTTTTTGATGATTGAGGTTGAAGTGCCTGAATTTTCTCTAGCAATTTCTATCTGATTTAAGACTACAAAAGAAGGTTGGCTCTCAATTTTTTTGTAAAAGTTGACCATGTTACTTACTGCTATTCCTTTCTAAGTGATCTATTTGCTTGACGATTTGTTTTGTCAAATTTGAAAATTGTGTTGCTACACTACTCGCTCCTCTATTCTGCTCAGCAAATAAAGAAAGAGGTTTGCGCTCATGAGAAGCTTGACCAACAGCGGTAGCTCGCTTTATCTCTGGAAGAAGAGGGATATCTTTAAATACCTTAGAAACTAAAGATTTTATAGTAGTGTGTAGATTGACATTTTCAACCATCATAGGAATTATTCCTAAGATATTTCCTCTCCTACCGTTGGTATCGTCGTGAATCTCTTCTGCATTTTTTATGGGTCTCCTAATTGCATATACTGAGAAATACTCCATTTGCGAAGGTATAATGATATACTGAGCAGCAAGGAGACCGTTCTGACTAACAGCAGTCAAGCTAGGTGGCGTATCAATAATTACATAATCATATTCTTTTGATAAACCCGTTTTTCTCAGGGCATTATCGAGCTTTTTATTGCAATATAAACCCAAGCTTAAGATGCTACTATCGGTTGTTTGGTAGCTGCTTGGGAGAACATCTATTTTACCGTTGGCCTGATTATGGAGGCTTAATATTTTATTCAAAGCTGAAGGTTGAATATATTCATTAGGTTTAAATCCAGGCTGATCGTATTCTTTGAGAAAATTTATCAATTCTTTTCGTTCCTTCAAAGAATCTAAGATTTGCACGAACTCTTTCAAAGTTGTAGCCTTATCTAACTCATCAGCTTTATTAACTCCCAAAGATAGACTAGCATTGGCTTGCTCATCCAAGTCAACAACTAAAACTCTATTACCTATTTTGGCTAATTCATAAGCGATGTTAACAACTAACGTGGTTTTGCCAACTCCACCCTTAGCTGTGTAAATTGCAATTGTACGCATTTTAACTGTATCCAAAAAAATTCTAACGAAATTTGCTACTGGTTGAACTTGTTCTGGGTTTTCTATATTGTGCTTACACTTTAGAGTTGCGAGTCCTTGTGTATATTCGTAAATCTCCACTAAAAACGGATCGATCAGTATCCCAAATCTTGTATTAGAGTATTTGAGATACGTTTGTAACTGAATGCGAGCTGCCGCATCAAGTCTAGTTTTAGCCGTCTTAATTTCAACCAGAAAGTTAATATACCGACTCAAGTCTTCTACTAAGAAATCAACCTCTTTTTGAGTCCAAACTATCTGACTATGGGCAGTCAGTTTAGGTACTTTAACCTTAAACTCTGGAATCCAGTGAGAATAACTACTCTTGCGAGGCAAACCCGCCATCTCTAGCATTGTCTGAACCAGATGCAGAGACACATAAGCCTCATTATTCCAGTCAGAAGACAGTTGAACCATGTTGAAGACTCAGGCTTTTCTCTATTATTACCCACAATGAGGTTTAGAGGATCGATCGGCCTCAGATTCCTGATTAACAGCTTCAGTTAAACAACATATACAAAAAAATCCCCCGCCAGAAGGCAGGGGATTTCATTTAATTACCTAGAAACCAGAGTTCAGAGTTACCCGAATTTCCCGGCTGTCGAGGCAATTACAAAGGCCGCGTAAGTGAGGACGTTGCCCACAGTAAAGTGAACTAGGCCAACCAAACGACCTTGGACGATCGACAAAGCAACAGGCTTGTCTTTCCAGCGAACCAAGTTAGCCAAAGGAGTGCGCTCGTGAGCCCAAACCAAAGTCTCGATCAACTCTTGCCAGTAACCTCTCCAAGAGATCAGGAACATGAAACCAGTTGCCCAAACAAGGTGTCCGAATAAGAACATCCAAGCCCAGACTGACAAGTTGTTAGTACCATACGGGTTGTAACCGTTGATCAACTGAGAAGAATACAGCCAGAGGTAATCGCGGAACCAGCCCATCAGGTAGGTAGAAGACTCATTGAACTGAGCCACGTTACCTTGCCAGATGCCCAGGTGCTTCCAGTGCCAGTAGAACGTTACCCAAGCTAGGGTGTTCAACATCCAGAATACAGACAGGTACATCGCGTCCCAAGCAGAGATGTCGCAAGTACCGCCACGGCCGGGGCCGTCGCAAGGGAAAGCATAACCGAAGTCTTTTTTGTCCGGCATCAGCTTAGAACCGCGTGCATCCAGAGCGCCCTTGACCAAGATCAAGGTGGTGGTGTGCAAGCCTAGTGCGATCGCGTGGTGAACCAAGAAATCGCCAGGTCCGATCGCCAAGAACAGAGAATTAGTACCGCTGTTAATCGCATCCAACCAGCCTGGGAGCCATACGTTGCCGTAGTTGGGCCAAGCGGTAGAAGCAATGCTGTCGGGGTTAGACAACAGCACGTCCATGCCGTAGAGAGCTTTGCCGTGAGCAGCTTGGATGAACTGTGCGAACACAGGTTCAATCAAGATTTGCTTTTCAGGAGTACCGAAAGCTACTACAACGTCATTGTGAACGTACAAGCCGAGAGTGTGGAAGCCCAAGAACAGCGACACCCAGCTCAAGTGAGAGATAATCGCTTCTTTGTGCTGCAACACGCGATCTAGCACGTTGCCTTTGTTTGCTTCAGGATCGTAGTCCCGCACCAAGAAGATAGCTCCGTGGGCGAAAGCGCCGACCATGATGAATCCAGCGATGTACTGGTGGTGGGTGTAAAGCGCAGCCTGAGTCGTGAAGTCCTTACCTATAAAAGCGTAGGGAGGCATCGCGTACATATGCTGTGCTACCAAGGAGGTAATTACGCCCAAAGCAGCGAGGTGAAATGCCAGTTGGAAGTGCAGCGAGTTGTTGTAGGTTTCATACAAGCCTTGGTGAGGCAAGTTGAACTGCCCTTCACTCTTGCCGCCGACCAAACCAGCCTTAGAATCCAACATCTCTTTGATGCTGTGACCGATACCGAAGTTAGTCCGGTACATATGACCGGCAACGATAAACAGAACTGCGATCGCCAAGTGGTGGTGAGCAATGTCTGTCAGCCACAGGGATTCTGTTTGAGGGTGGAAGCCACCCAAGAAAGTCAGAATTGCGGTTCCAGCGCCTTCGGAAGTACCGAAGACATGGTTCGCTGCATCTGGATTCTCGGCGTATACGCCCCAGTTACCACTGAAGAACGGAGCCAAACCAGCCGGGTGAGGCGGGGTAGACAGGAAGTTGTCCCAACCTACGTGCTGTCCGCGAGATTCGGGGATAGCAACGTGAACCATGTGACCAGTCCAAGCCAAAGAGCTGACACCGAACAAACCAGCCAAGTGGTGGTTGAGGCGAGATTCAGCATTTTTGAACCAAGACAAGCTGGGGCGGTACTTTGGTTGGAGGTGCAACCAACCTGCGAACAGGAATACAGCCGCCAGTAGTAGCAAGAAGATAGCTCCTTGATACAGGTCGGCGTTTGTCCGAATCCCTTGGGTGAACCACCAATGGTAGACACCGGAGTAAGAGATATCCACCGGGTTAGAAGCGCCCCCTTGAGTGAAAGCTTCTACTGCAGGAGCGCCGAATTGCGGGTCCCAAATCGCGTGAGCGATCGGGCGGACGTTTAGAGGGTCTTTAATCCACTGTTCAAAGTTACCTTGCCATGCTACGTGGAACAGGCTGCCCGATGTCCACAAGAAAATGATTGCTAGGTGGCCGAAGTGAGAAGCAAAAATCTTTTGGTAAAGATTTTCTTCGGTCATGCCATCGTGGCTTTCAAAGTCGTGTGCTGTGGCAATCCCGTACCAGATCCGCCGTGTGGTCGGGTCTTGGGCAAGGTCTTGGCTAAATTTTGGAAATTTCGTTGCCATAAGCCTTGATTAATCCTGAATCCTGAACAAAATTGAAGGGATTCGGTTCGGAGTTTGGATTCTCGATTTGAGATTCCTCCCAAATCGAGAATCCAAAACCTAGGGGTAGTTTACCCTACCGAAATGATTCGCGCTAGGAAAAATGCCCACGTAGTGACAATTCCTCCTAGGAGGTAGTGAGCTACACCCACAGCCCGACCCTGAATAATGCTCAGAGCGCGAGGCTGAATCGACGGAGCTACCTTGAGCTTGTTGTGAGCCCAAACAATCGACTCAATAAGTTCTTGCCAGTAGCCGCGGCCGCTGAACAGGAACATCAAGCTGAAGGCGAAGACGAAGTGTCCAGCTAGGAACATCAAACCGTAGGCCGACAGTGCCGAACCGTAGGACTGAATTACCTGAGAAGCTTGCGCCCAAAGGAAGTCCCGCAGCCAGCCGTTAATCGTGATCGCACTTTGTGCGAAGTTGCCACCGGTAATGTGAGAAATTGTGCCGTCTGGCGATACTGTTCCCCACACGTCCGACTGCATTTTCCAGCTAAAGTGGAAAATCACGATCGAGATGCAGTTGTACATCCAGAACAAGCCTAGGAACACGTGATCCCAACCAGAAACTTGGCAGGTGCCGCCACGGCCGGGGCCGTCGCAAGGGAACCGGAAGCCCAAGTTGCCTTTGTCAGGAACCAAGCGAGAACTGCGTGCAAACAACACGCCTTTCAAAAGAATCAGGACTGTAACGTGAATGGTGAAAGCGTGGATGTGGTGGATCATGAAATCCGCCGTACCCAACTCGATCGGCATCATCGCTACTTTGCCGGCTACTACTACTGCACCGCCGCCAAAAGCGTGGCTAACGATTTCCGTAGCATTAGGCGCTGTTGTGCCCGGAGCCAAAGCGTGGATGTTTTGCACCCACTGGGCAAATATCGGACGCAACTGAATCCCGGTATCCGAGAACAAATCTTGAGGACGACCGAAAGCGCGCATCGTGTCGTTGTGAACGTACAAACCGAAGCTGTGGAAGCCCAAGAATATACAAACCCAGTTCAGGTGGGAAATGATCGCATCTCTATGACGGATCACGCGATCCAACAAGTTGTTGACATTTCCAGCGGGATCGTAATCCCGAACCATGAAGATTGCTCCGTGAGCGGCTGCTCCAACAATCAGGAATCCGCCAATCCACATGTGGTGGGTGAACAGGGATAGCTGAGTCGGGTAGTCGGTCGCGATGTACGGATAGGGAGGCATCGCGTACATATGTTGGGCGACGATGATGCTCAAAGAGCCCATCAGTGCCAAGTTAATCGACAGTTGCGCGTGCCAAGAATTAGTCAGGATTTCGTAGAGACCTTTGTGACCTTCACCAGTGAAGGGGCCTTTGTGGTTCTCTAGGATTTCTTTCATGCTGTGGCCGATGCCCCAGTTCGTCCGGTACATATGACCAGCGACGATGAATAGCACTGCCAAAGCTAAGTGGTGGTGTGCTGTATCAGTCAGCCACAAACCGCCTGTGGTGGGGTTCAGACCGCCTTTGAAGGTCAGGAAGTCTGTATATGCGCCCCAGTTGAGGGTGAAGAAGGGGGTTAAACCTTTAGCGAAACTCGGGTAGATGTCAGCCATCAAGCCGGGTGTCAAAATCCACTCGTGCGGCAGGGGGATGTCGGCAACTGTTTTGATCAGCTTACCGCCGACTGTCAGCGGTGCACCTGCATCGATCGCGTCCATGCAAGCATTGATCGGCAGAGCAACGTGAATTTGTTGTCCTGCGAAGCCCAAGCACCCGCAGCCTAACAAAACTGCCAAGTGGTGGTTCATCATCGATTCCACGTTCTGGAACCATTCCAGTTTCGGAGCGCGGACGTGATAGTGGAACCAACCGGCAAACAGCATCAAAGCTGCCATTACCAGGGCGCCGATCGCAGTGCAATATAGCTGGTATGAGTTAGTGATGCCGTTGGCGCGCCACAATTGGAATAGACCAGAGGTGATCTGAATCCCGTGAAAGCCGCCGCCTACATCTGCATTTAAAATTTCTTGACCAAAAATCGGCCAGACCACTTGAGCGCTGGGCTTGATGGCTGTAGGATTTGTCAGCCAAGCTTCGTAATTGGAAAATTTAGCGCCGTGGAAATATGCGCCACTCAACCATACGAAGATTACTGCCAAGTGGCCGAAGTGAGCGCTAAAGATTTTGCGCGAAACGTCTTCTAAGTCACTTGTATGACTGTCAAAGTCGTGAGCGTTAGCGTGGAGGTTCCAAATCCAAGTGGTGGTTTTTGGCCCCTTAGCTAGAGTGCGATCAAAATGACCGGGTTTTGACCACTTCTCGAAAGAAGTTGGAACCGGATTTTTATCGACTACTACCCTAGCTTTTACCTCTCGCTCTGGAGGACTAATGGTCATGAAGACTCTCCTCTCGGTAAGACAAGGAACGAGAACTGAACACTGTACCGGACACTCCCCACGCTTGATTAGGCGGGGGATTCTCGAAAAAGCCGACACTTCACTGCACTTTACTCTTTGCAGAGCTAGACGCAGGTGCATCGTTTCCCCAAGCATTTTGCTTCTGTGAAGAAGCCAGTTTCCCAGTGTCGCTAACAATGTGACTGGGTACTGCTAACTCTTCTCGCTATCTGGAGTCGCCGATCGCCTCCTTGATTCAGACTTGATACGGCTGCTCCTTTTGAGGGAGTTTTATGAATTATAAGCTTGCTAGAGGAGTATTAATCGCTTGTTAACAATACTTAAAAAAGCCTCTATTCTTGATGTAATAACGCCTTTAAATCCCACAGTCGCTCTAAAAAGTCAAGGGGTACTGCCATTAACTTTACAAAACTCAAAGATAAGGTAATTTAGGAATACTCATTTGTAGATATATGTTTGTTTTGGAAAAAGGCTGCAGCAATTAAGAGTAGGAGACGATGGGTTGCCCGCTGCTGCCTCAATCCGGGTTCCTACGCGGCTTTGGAATTCCGAAGTCGGCAATTCCCCAATACTAAATTCATTTTTGGGCTATAGTTCCCTATGAGAAGGCTTCTAGGAGTATGGTTGCGTGATTGGGATCAATTGGCACAGAACGGTTGCGGGCAGGCTGCTGGCATTGTTCGCAGTAGCAGTATTAATTTTGGGTTTAGCAAGTTGTGGCGCGGGCCATCCCGAATTGCCCAAATCAGGGAACAAGAGCGGCTCAGCTACCGCCCCAGTAAACAGAATCTCAGAGGTTTCTCCCCCAGAAGCCATTCAACAACTGCGTCAGGCTCTAGAAATCTACCAGCCTCAAATTAGTATTTTGAATCCAAAACCTGACGAAGTGCTTCAGGATATAAATGTATCTGTTGAGTTCCAAGTGAAGGACTTGCCCATTTTCAAAGATGCAAACTTGGGTTTGGGCCCCCATCTGCAAGTTTTATTAGACAACCAACCTTATGCAGCAGTTTACGATATCAACCAACCTTTAACGCTCTCCGACTTAGAACCCGGAACCCATACCCTGCAGGTGTTCGCCGCCCGCCCTTGGGAAGAAAGCTTTAAAAACGAAGGTGCCGCGGCTCAAACCACCTTTCACGTTTTTACCAAAACAGACGACAATAATCCCGATCGAACATTACCCCTATTAACGTACAACAGCCCCCAAGGCAGCTACGGGGCAGAACCCATCCTGCTCGACTTTTACTTGACAAATGCCCCTCCGCACGAAGTGGCGCAAGAAAATTCCCAAGATGAAATACTCGATTGGAAAATTCGAGCCACAGTCAACGGCCAAAGCTTTGCGATCGACCAGTGGCAACCTATATATCTTAAAGGATTCAAACCAGGGAAAAACTGGGTAAAGCTAGAATTAATTGACGAACGGGGAAATATCGTCAAAAACGCCTTTAATAATACAGTCAGACTGATAAATTTCCAACCGCTCGGCCAAGAGCCTCTTTCAAAATTAGTGCGGGGCGAACTAACAGCAGCAGAAACTCGCGGTATAGTCGATCGCACCTACCAAGCCCCCGAACCGACACCAACCCCAACTCCCGAACCGACGCCGACACCTGCATTAGAAAAAACACCAGTTGTCCCACCCTCACCAGCGGTTCCAGAAACCCCTGTTACCGAACCCAGCTTAGAGCCAACAGTCGCTCCCGAAGTTGCTCCCATTCAAGTAATAGAACCGACACCAACAGCAACCCCCCAACTCGAAGCGCCGAAAATTGTAGAACCAATTCAAGCAATAGAACCGACACCGACAGGAACCCCCCAACTCGAAGCGCCGAAAATTGTAGAACCAGTTCAAGTAATACAACCGACACCGACAGCAACTCCACAGTTAGAAACCCCGAAAGTTGTTGCACCAGTTCAAGTAATAGAACCGACCCCAACAGCATCTCCCCAAACAAAAAAACAGGAATATAAAGGATACTACAATCGGTTCCGCAACTTCTTGCGTGAAGAACCGCAACCTGCTAATTTTTCAGAGCCACCAACCCTGCCAGAAATAACAGGAAAAGCTCCAGTACCAAAAGTAGTGGCTCCCGCGATACCAGAACAATCTCCCAATCTTGTACCGCCAACGCCACCAGTTGCCGCTGAAACTCCTAGCCAGCCAACTACCCAATTAGCAGATCCCAAAACAACTGCTTCCGAACCAGAAAATCCGCCCAAATCCGAACAAAAAGTCGAATTTGCCACCTAACAAAATCTTTCTGGGATTCGTGGCATGGGTGTCCCGCCCGTGCTCCATCTGCGGTCAAAAATCAAAAATTAGGACACTAAAAAATGACCTACCTCGAAACAGCCGCCAAATTCTACAGCGATGTTGCCGAAACACCCCAAATCGGACTTTGCTGCGTCCAGAGCAGTCCCTTGCAATTGCCAGGATTAAAAATTCCTCAACAAATGCAAGAAATGAATTACGGCTGCGGCACAACCGTTCACGCAGCCGAACTTGTCGGCAATCCCTTCGTGCTTTATGTAGGCGTCGGCGGCGGCTTGGAAGCACTACAATTTGCATATTTTTCTAGACACAAAGGAGCAGTTATTGCCGTCGATCCGGTTCCAGCAATGCGAGATGCGGCTGCACGAAACTTGCAAATAGCCGCCCACGAAAATGAGTGGTTTGATCCGAGTTTTGTAGAAATTTGTGAAGGCGATGCTTTTGCGTTGCCGGTACCGGATGCTTCTGTAGATGTTGTCGCCCAAAACTGCTTGTTTAATATCTTTGAACCAGCGGATTTAGCTAAAGCATTAAAAGAGACTTATCGAGTGTTAAAACCGGGTGGCAGATTGTTGATGAGCGATCCGATCGCAACTCGCCCCATTCCGCAGCATTTGAAGGAAGACCAACGCTTGCGGGCCCTGTGTTTGTCCGGCGCTTTGACATACGCAGAATACGTTCAACACCTTGTAGACGTTGGTTTTGGGCAAGTCGAAGTGCGGGCGCGCCGTCCTTACCGATTGCTGGACAAACACAATTATCAATTGGATGCAGATTTGCTGTTAGAAAGCCTAGATTCGGTGTCTTTCAAAGTGGATGTACCGGATGACGGAGCTTGCATTTTCACTGGGAAGACGGCGATTTATACGGGGTCTGAAGAGCTGTTTGATGACGGGGCAGGCCACGTTTTGCAGCGGGGAGTTCCGGCGGCGGTGTGCGATAAAACTGCGGGGAAGTTAGGGGGATTGATGCCCGATAATGTGTTGATTACTGACTCGACTTGGCATTATAACGGCGGCGGTTGCTGTTAGATTTATTTCGGAATAATGGGGCTGTAATCTTTTGGGAATAGAGTGTTTCTCAAAGAAGTGAGGTGTGGGCGCTTCCTATGCCCTCTTTGCACCTCATGTTAGTGAGCCATGGTATAAGCTGTCGCGCATTTGAATTGTATATTCAGGGCGGGCGGGACGCCCAACCCTAATCCCCACAAGACTTTGATTTTTTTTGACATACAATTTAAAGGCCGCAACAGCTTAGAGGTCTCTAATTTTAGACTTCGCCTCAAATTTTCATCAAATTTTTATTTCCCCCTGACATCCTAGCGGGAGAAGGTTCACAACTCTGAAGTAAGGAATAGATTGCTCTTGAGAGGAGTGGCTGTTTTCATCACCCCCGTTCGCTAAATGTGAGGAGGAAATTTCCATGCTATCGAAATCTTTAACTTCAAATTCATTATCGATCGTCCGTTACGGGTCTAGTTTTGTTTTGGGATTAGTGTTGTGGACGGCTCCAACCCCGGTGCTGGCGCACGTTGGGCATGACAACGAGTTTGCAGGTGGCGATGCGGCGAAGATTATGCAACCGATCGAGGTCGATGCCAGTAAAGCAACCGCATTGGGAATTAAGACAGAGGCAATTGCCCCTACAACCGATGGAGGTATTGTCAAAGTTCCCAGCACCAGCTTAGTTGATGCCAATGGGCAAAAGCTCGTCTACATCCAGGAAGGAACAACCTACAAACCAATCTCAGTTCAGATTGGTAGCGACTCTGGAGATGTGGTGGAAATTAAAGAAGGCAATTTAGTTCCGGGAAATCAGATTGTGATGCAGGGGGCAACGTTTTTGTACTCGGAGGCTTTGCGAGGTAAACCACAGGCAGAAACGGCATCACCCGCTACATCGCAAGTAGAAACGCAGGCATCACCCGCTACATCGCCAGCAGAAACGCAAGCATCGCCCGCTACATCGCCAGCAGAAGCGCAGCCTGCTCAAGGATCGTCACCTTTGATGTGGGTAGCAGGCGCAGGAGTTTTACTGGTGGGTGGATTAGCCGTCTTTGGGTTAAAAGGCAAGGACTAATAGACATTCAAAAACCAAGATTTTTGGTAACAGTCGATCGCGACGGAGTAAAAATCTTTACTCCGTCTCCTAAAAGCTTGCCTAATGCTATCCAAATTTCATCCTTATGTTAAACGTCATCCCCAAATGGTCTATTGCTCAACGATGGTTAGTGGTGTTCGGGGCGATCGCCCTAACCATCTGGAGTACACATACTGTAAGTCGAATGCCCCTCGACGTGTTGCCCAACTTTGCGCCCCCTCAAGTAGAAGTACAGACAGAAGCCCCCGGTCTTGCGCCGGAAGCGGTGGAATCGTTGGTGACGTTACCGCTAGAAAGTGCGGTCAACGGAACACCAGGAGTTGAAGTCGTTCGTACCTCCTCAGCCGTAGGAATTTCTGTATTGCGGGTGGTGTTTAAGTGGGGAACTGACCCCTATCAAGCTCGTCAACAGGTGGCAGAGCGATTGCAGGACGCGCAAGACCGATTACCCGAAGGAATTGGTGCACCACAGATATCGCCCCTAGCTCCCCCCATCGGAACGGTGATTCAATATGCGTTCACGTCTGACACTACATCGCTCATGGAAGTGCGACGTTTGGTGGATGGCAAAGTCAACAATCGCTTGTTGGCAGTTCCAGGCGTATCGCAAGTGCTGGTTTACGGCGGAGATTTGCAGCAGTTTCAGGTGATTGCGAATCCTGAAAAACTCCAAGCGTTGAAGGTTTCCCTTCAGGAAGTCGTCAAGGCGGCAAACGAGGCAAATGCCAAAACCGCAGGTGGATTGTTGATTGACCCCGATCGCGAATTGGTGATTCGAGGCGAGGGACAAATCCAGACGATCGCAGATTTGCAAAAAGCTGTGGTCAAGGTGCAGGAGGGAAAACCCATTCTACTGCGGGATGTGGCAGAGGTGAAGATTGGGGCTGCACTCCAGCGAGGCGATGCCAGTTGGAATACTAAACGGGCTGTGGTGGTGATGGTCAACAAGCAACCTTTGGTGGATAGTCCCACCGTCACGCAAGCCATCATCGAGGCGATGGAGGAAATTAAACCAGGTTTACCCAAGGATGTGAAGGCAAACGTCACTTTCCGGCAAGATGCCTACATTGATGCCTCAGTTGGTAATGTGCGAGCAGCCTTGATCGAAGGCAGTTTGATTGTCGCAGCCATCCTGATTCCCTTTCTGATGAACTGGCGCACCCTCACCATCTGTTTGCTGGATTTCTTTCTCACGCTACTGTTCTCGTTGTTGGTGTGTTCCTGGATCGGGCTGGAACTCAACACCATGACTCTCGGCGGATTGGTAGTGGCGATCGGGACAGCAGTGGATGATGCGATCGTCTATTGCGAAAATACCGATCGCCGCTTACGGGAAAATCGCCTCTCGCCCAATCCCCAGCCACCACTAGAGATTATTTTTGAGGGTTCTCAGGAGGTGCGCGAGTCGCTGATTGGAGCGACGTTAATTGGGATTATCGTCTTTTCACCGATTTTCACCCTCTCTGGGGTAGAGGGGCGGATCTTCACCCCAATGGGCATTGCCTATCTGGTGGTGGTAATCATCTCCAGCCTGGAATCCCTAGTAATATCCCCTGCATTGTGTGCCATTCTACTGCCTCACAGCCGGATGCAGACGACAGAACCCTTCCTAGCCCGGTGGTCTAAACAACTCTACGATCCGTTGCTGCGAATGGCGATGCGTCGCTCTACCTTAATTTTAGGACTGGCAACAGCCTCAATGGTAGCGGCCATGCTGATTGTGCCGACGTTAGGACGGGATTTTCTGCCAACATTCCAGGAACGATCGCTCATGAATGCGATCGCCCTTTATCCGGGTTCCTCACTCGAAGCAACCAATCGCGTTGGGTTAGCGATTCAAACAGCACTTAAGGATGACCCCCGGTTTGAATCAGTACAACTCCGGGCGGGGCGTGCTCCGGGCGATCCGGATGCGGCATCGGTGAACTTGGCACACTTGGACGTGGAACTGAGTGAAGCTGCGATGCAAAACCGTCCTGCCTCGATTGAAGCCTTGCGGGAGGCATTGGGTCAGTTTCCGGGAGTTGCTACCAATATCGGTGGATTTATCAGTCACAGGATGGATGAAGTGTTGTCGGGGGTCAGGAGTGCGATCGCCATTAAAGTATTCGGCAACGATTTACAAGAACTACGCCGCATTGGAGAACAAATCGAAACGACAATGAAAGACGTGAAGGGATTGGTAGACCTTCAGCTTGAGCCCCAAATACCGATCCGTCAAGTACAAATTCAATTTAACCGAGATGCAGCCGCTCGCTACGGATTGACGATCGCCCAATTGTCCGATTTCACTGAAACAGCCCTGAATGGTCGCGTGGTTGCTCAAGTGCCCGATGGTCAACAGTTGGTCGATGTGTTGGTTTGGGTCAACGAATCTGCGCGTCGCAATCTCAACACGATTCGCAACCTCCAAGTTAATGCCCCAACAGGTCAAATCATCCCGCTTTCGGAAGTGGCAAAGGTTGACTTTGGCAATGGCCCGAACACGATTAACCGAGAAAATGTCTCTCGTTTAATTGTGGTGTCAGCCAACGTACAGGGACGCGATGTTGCTTCGGTCGTCGATGACATTCGCGCCAAGGTTAAGCAATCGGTGCAACTGCCCCAAGGCTACTATATTCAGTACGGCGGACAGTATGAGTCGGAACAACGCGCTGCTCAAAACTTCCTAATTTTCGGAATATTAGCAGTGCTAGCGATCGCCGTATTGATGTACTTCACGGTGAAATCCGTTCCTGCCATGCTGATGGTTATGATCAACTTACCATTAGCCCTGGTTGGCGGTGTTATCTCAGTCCTGCTGACGGGCGGCGTTATCTCAGTTCCGTCAATGGTGGGCTTTGTTACCCTGTTTGGCGTAGCGACGCGGAATGGGTTGCTGCTTGTAGACAACTACAACACCAAACTGGCACAAGGAATGCCACTTCCCAAAGTCATTGTCGAAGGCTCGATGGAACGGTTGCTGGCAATTTTGATGACAGCACTCACCTCGGCATTAGGGATGATTCCCCTGGTTTTAAGCGGTGGGGCTGGTAAGGAATTGTTGCAGCCGCTAGCGATCGTCGTCCTCGGCGGACTCTTTACCTCAACTGCTCTCACCCTAATGGTTCTACCTGCATTGTATGCTCGATTTGGGAAGTTTCTGATGCCTCAACGGATGCTGGAAATCAACGAGTTGAGAAACTACAGCATGGAGCAGACACCAACGAATGGAGATGGAGTAGGGCTAAAATGAGAATTCTGCTGGCGGAAGACGAACCAGATTTGGGTGCCATTGTGCAACGCACCTTGAGCCGAGAAAAGTACCTGGTGGATTGGGTGCAAGATGGCACAACTGCTTGGAACTATCTGGAAGACCAATGGATCGAGTACACGGTTGCCATTTTTGACTGGTTGCTGCCGGAAATCTCTGGCGTCGAACTCTGCCAACGCTTGCGCCAGCAGAATAATCCATTACCCGTTTTGATGTTGACGGCAAAAGATCGAACAGAGGATATGGTGGCAGGGCTAGATGCGGGTGCTGATGACTATCTGATGAAACCGTTTATTAAAGCAGAATTGTTAGCTCGGTTGCGGGCACTCCAGCGACGGGGACGGAGTTTGTCTCCAGAACACTCACCCCATTTCAATCCTGCCCAACTAGAGGTGGGGCGATTGCTGCTTGACTATACTAAATCCATCATCTGCACTACGGATGACGGAGGACAGCTAAGGGTTATTCCTCTGACGGCTAATGAGTTTCGGTTATTGGAATATTTCATGCAGCATCCGAACCAAATCCTCACGCGCGATCGACTTTTGACTCGTTTGTGGGATGTAGATACTGACCCGATGAGCAATGTAGTTGCTGCCAGAATTCGTCTGTTGCGCCGCAAGCTGGCAGATTATGGCTGTGACGGGATGATTGAAACGGTTCATGGATTCGGGTATCGCTTGAACAAGTAATATGCACTCCAACAAGCTATTTAACCGCACGCGCTGGCAACTTGCGGGTTGGTATGCGATCGTCCTGGGGTTGTTGTTAGGTATATGCGGTGTTGCAGTCTATCAGGTTGTGTTTCACACGCAGCGGTACATCCTCCAGGAAAAACTACAGTCCTTAGCCGGAACGCTGCATGACACTATCGAACCACAATTACAACAACCGGGACAGCTTTCATCCAGCTTGAAAACTATTTTGCCCGGTTTGTGTCTGTGGAATGAAAACTGTTACTCTTCAGGCAATGACGGGGCGCGACATACTGCTAGGGTGTTTCAGCAGGAGGGATATTATCTCCGCTTTTTAGACCAATCTGGGGAAATATTAGCAAAGGTTGGAGAGCAGCCGGATGTATTAGAAAACTTTGCACCAAAAGAGTTTTGGCAAATTCTGCATCTTTCTAGTGGCGATCGCTTTTATCAAATTTCTCTATTACTGAGAACAAACAGCGGTTTGCCTTGGGGTTATATGCAAATTGGGCGATCGCTCAAAGAATGGGATGCCTATCTTAACACCTTGCGATTGTTGCTCTTTTTAGGCTTACCCTTGGTCATGCTGCTAGTGGGAGGAGCTAGTTGGTGGTTATCTGGACTAGCGATGCGACCAATTTATCAATCCTATCTCCAGATGCAGCAATTCACCTCCGATGCCGCTCATGAATTGCGAACGCCTCTGGCTGTCATTCAGACTACTGTTGAGGATACTCGTCAGGCTGAAGATTTACCGGAGGTTAGTCAAAACCTGGATATTATTGAACGACAAAACATCCGCCTTTCTAGGTTAGTGAAAGATTTATTGTTTATTTGTAGAATTGAGCAACAACAGATTCCGACTCAATTGCAGCATTGCTGTTTCAACTATCTAATCGGCGATTTAGTAGAAGAACTTGCAGGTTTAGCAATGGTGGCTGAGGTGGAATTGATGTTAGAAATTCGTGCTTCGCGAGCCGTTGTAATTCTTGGGGATGAAGCCCAACTTTACCGAATGGTGACGAATTTAATTACCAACGCTATTAACTACACTCCCCCAGGAGGGCTAATCCTTGCCATCCTCGATTGCACCGACAAGGAAGCCATAATTCAAGTTCAAGATACAGGTGTTGGTATCGCCCCAGCCGAACAAACGCGAATTTTCGATCGTTTCTACCGAGTGCAGAGCGATCGTTCTAGAGCCACGGGTGGTGCTGGATTAGGGCTATCGATTGCAAATGCGATCGCAGTGGCTCATCAAGGCAGCATTCAAGTCCAGAGTGAGTTAGGAAAAGGCAGTACATTTACAATCCGTCTACCACTCAAATGAGAACAATATTACTGCGATCGCGTCAAGATTGCCTTTGCAAGGGGAATCGCAGAATATCAATTTGTGGGTTAACTCGATCGTAAGTGCGATCGAGCAGAATAAAATTAACGGTGTATTGGTTATTTTGGAAAATAACAGCCGGGAAAACCAAGGAGAAAATTGGGGTTCAGCCAGAGGGGAGAATTTCTGAAGCGGTTAATTCTTTGGTTCGTCAGAGAGAATTTATAGGGTAGCGACATCTGCCCGTTTTTTGATTGGAGATACTGGTATACTACGATCGACAGTTAGTTATTTAATAATTTGTAGTCATGGTAAATATATCAAGCATCTCTAACATAGGCCCTGAAGTGGAAAATGACTTTCTGGAAGAGATTGATAACCTTGACAGGCAATTACACGATCGCTTTCAAGACAAGTTTGTAGTCCAGCCCTCGCTTACGCGACTTTTGGTTAGTTTTCAGGCTAACAAAACTAGACCCATTTATAGGTGGTACAAGTATAAGGAAGCTTTCTCGGCTTCTCTGGTAGAGTTTTTATTCCAAAAATATCAAGTCATTCAAGGCAAGATTTTAGATCCCTTTACAGGTAGTGGAACTGCTTTATTTGCTGCTAGCGACTTGGGAATAGATGGTGAGGGGATTGAATTATTACCTATTGGGCAACAAATAATTAATACCAAAATCCTTTTAGACACTGCCTTTACTCTTGATGATTTTCAGCGGCTAAAGACATGGTTTAATTTGCAAATATGGAAACAATTTGAAAACCCAGTCACTCTGCCAGAATTGAGGATCACTAAAGGGGCTTACTCCGAACAAAATAAAATAGAAATTGAGCAATATCTTGGAGCTTGTTATCAAGAAAATACCAAGCTTCAATCAGTTTTAGTCTTGACTTTACTGTGTGTTTTAGAATCCGTAAGCTATACACGCAAAGATGGACAGTATCTTCGTTGGGATTACCGTTCGGGTCATGGCCAGTCAAAGAAGTCCTTCAATAAAGGTGAGGTTCTTGAGTTCAGTAAAGCTATTACCCAAAAATTTAATGATCTTGTTAACGACTTAGAACCTCCTACACAACAACTTGAGCTTTTTCAAACTCAGAATAATCAAGGCAAAATTAATTTGCATCAAGGTTCTTGTCTGAAGATAATGCCCGATTTGCCGGACTCTACATACGATGCAATCATCACATCTCCACCCTACTGCAATCGATATGACTATACTCGTACTTATGCACTAGAGCTAGCTTTACTAGGAACTTCTGAAAAGGAATTAATTAATCTGCGTCAGGAAATGCTAAGTTGTACGGTTGAAAATCACCCCAAAGATTTATTGGCTATCAATCCGGCTTGGGAAGTCGCTTTAAGTATTGCTAATTCGCAAACTCTGTTGCAGGCTATCTTAAGATATTTGGACAGCCAAAAGTCACAGGGCGTATTGAATAACAATGGTATACCAAGAATGGTAAGAGGATATTTCTATGAAATGGCTTGCGTAATACAAGAAAGCTTTCGTATCCTTAAACCTGGGGCATTTTTGTTTATGGTTAATGACAATGTGCGCTACGCAGGTATAAGCATTTCAGTGGACATGATTCTTTCTGATTTTGCTGAAAAACTAGGCTTTATTACTGAAAATATTCTCGTCTTACCAGGTGATAAGGGGAATAGTAGTCAACAGATGGGAAATTATGGACGTGCTCCTTTGAGGAAGTGCGTTTATGTATGGAAAAAACAATAACTCGAAACCTATGCGTGTTTATCGTAACCATCTTCAATCCAGTGACGATCTTGTCACAACCTATGAAGACACTCGTGCGGGTTTTGTTGCACTTGCCCTTGAAAAAAATCGACGCGCTACACCTTACGTCGCCCAAGCAAGAGCACTTCAAGAAGCTGCTGGTCAAGCTGAGAGTCCTGCTGATTTGTTAAATGTTAAGGGCATTGAAATGGGATTGTTGACTGCGGCAGGATTATCTGACAAGTCTCTTGCTCATTTGATGCCAAATGATAAAATTGAAGCTATCAATGGTCTAATCAGGAATTTTCTTGAGCCAGCAGGCACAAGTTTTGTGGAGGAATTGGTCTTTAGATTTCTACTGACTCGTGGTGACACGCTTGGTGGCTCAATGCGTAATGTTGGCGGAGCATTAGCACAAAGAAAACTAACTCGTGCTATCCTCTCGACTCTCACCATTGCTGGTAAGAGATATTACTGGCAACACTCAAAGACAAAAAAGTGGATAGCCATGACAAATGATGACACAGAAATTGAGTTGTCTTTACGTGGGATAAGTTGGGAGAGCGAGCTGGGTAATCGCACATTGATTTATAACCTAACTGTTCCGCTAGTCAGGAGCAATGTGGATTTATGTTTATTTAATCTTGCCCCGACGGAGTTGGTAGCCAGTCAATCCAGCGCAATTGACCCATCTATGGTGGCACCTTATGTTATTGCATTGGGCGAACTTAAAGGCGGAATCGATCCTGCAGGTGCAGATGAGCATTGGAAAACGGCACAAGCGGCACTAAATCGCATACGCGAAGCTTTTTTCCGGGTTGGACATTCACCTCTGACTTTCTTTGTGGGTTCAGCGGTGGCGACAAGGATGGCGGGTGAAATTTGGCATCAACTGGAAAACCGGACTCTCACTAATGCTGCCAATCTGAATGAGGAGAATCAAGTTGCATCTATTTGTCGTTGGTTATGTAATTTATAAAAGCAAAAACCGTTTTGACTCCGTGTCTGTTTTAACATCCTCCCTGACCCCCGTCTTGTGACACAGCCATCTTCGCTGTCTCCAAAAACCCTGCTTTAATCAGCTTCCTTCCCATCCTGCCAAACTTCCCGCTAAATTAAAGAAGTAAAAAAATCATTCACATCCTACCCAGGAGATGCCATGCCCCGCGTCAGAGCACCAGAATTCCCCGGAAACTACCCCTGGCTGAACACCGAAAAACCTTTATCCATTGAATCCTTAAAAGGGCGCGTCGTCCTCCTCGACTTCTGGACATACTGCTGCATCAACTGCTTGCACGTCCTGCCCGACTTAAAATACCTCGAACAAAAATATAAAGATTCCCTCACGGTTATCGGCGTTCACTCAGCTAAATTTGAAAACGAAAAAGAAGTAGAAAACATCCGCCAAGCTATCCTCCGCTACGATATCGAACATCCTGTAATCGTTGACAGCGGCATGAAAGTTTGGCAAAGCTATGCCGTTCGCGCTTGGCCAACTTTAATGGTGATCGATCCTGAAAGTTATGTCGTTGGCTTTGTTTCGGGTGAAGGCAATAGAGAAGCACTTGACGAGTTAGTTGGCAAGTTAATTGCTGAATACAAAGATAAAAATGCGCTTAATTTTAAAGAACTGCGTTTTAGCTTAGAAAAACAGCGCAAACCTGTATCAACACCATTGGCTTTTCCCGGAAAAGTGCTGGCATTTGCGATCGCTGCAACGGAGGCAAAACATCTTCACCAACAGGTTGCACTTTTGGGCGAAATGAGTCAGGAAAATGAATCTGTAGATGAAACTGTATTGCCAGGGCCTGCTAATTCAGTTATACAAAACTTAGTCGGTTCTTGCTTATTTATTGCCGATTCCGGCCACAATAGGATTGTTGTCAGCACCCTCGAAGGTGAGGTGCTGCACGTCATCGGTAGCGGCAAGGCGGGTTTAACTGATGGGGACTTTGAAGAGGCTGAGTTTTTTGCACCTCAAGGTATGGCTTTTGATGCAGAAAGTCAAATTCTATATGTTGCTGATACGGAAAATCATGCTATCAGAAAGATTGATTTTACGACTCAACGGGTAGAAACTGTTGCTGGTACAGGCGAACAAAGTCACGAAATTTCACCCCGCAGCGGCAAGGCTTTAGAAACGCAATTGAATTCGCCTTGGGATTTAGAAAGAGTTGGAAATAGACTTTTTATTGCAATGGCGGGTTCCCACCAAATTTGGGAAATGCAGTTAGACACTGGCACGATCGGCACTTATGCAGGTATTGGCCGAGAATCCTGTGTGGATGGGAATCTTGCAGAATCTGCTTTTTCTCAGCCCAGCGGCCTGTCTACGGATCGATCGGAGTTGTTTGTTGCCGACAGCGAAATTAGTTCGATTCGTGCTGTGGGTATAGATGAAGACCCGAAGGTTCGCACTGTTTGCGGTAGCGGTGAATTGTTTGGTTTTGGGGATAAAGATGGTCGCGCTGAGGAGGTAAGGTTGCAGCACTGTTTGGGTGTTGAATACGCTCAAAATTACCTCTGGGTGGCTGATACTTATAATCACAAAATTAAGCGGATCGACCACCGGGGCGGTACGTGCAGAACAATGATTGGAGATGGTACAGCAGGTTTGGTTGATGCTAAAGGTCTCAAGGCTCGATTTTTTGAGCCTTCAGGGTTGAGTGCGATCGGGCCTCATTTGTTTGTTGCTGATACGAACAATCATGTAATTCGGAAAGTTGAGTTGGATACGCTGGAAGTCACAACTTTGGATTTCCCCAGTTTGTGCGCTCCGGAGGTTTGTGTTCCTGATTAAGTCGATCGACCTTTTTCCTATTAGCCAGGGTTCTCAATTCTCCTGATTGCCCGATTGATTGTGGTCAAGTAGGGTGCTCTTCGGCGCACCTTACCACAATTTTCAAGCCAAGTAAGTTACCCTAATTATTCGCGGTGAGTGCAGTGCCTCACCCGCAGTTCATTCCTGGATGTAGAACCTCTATATTTTGGGTGTACGGCCCAAGAATACCTGACCGATAAAGTAGAACGTCAAACCACTTTTTGCGTATGACTGAATTACTAAATGTTGTTAATTCCATCGCTACTAAAACCGCGATCGCCCCTATTAAATAATCGCAAAAATCCTCGCCCCCATCTAAAATTCCGAATAACTCAGCAGCCGCACTATTTTTTCATCATCGTTCAATTCCCCGACAATTCGTCGCACGGGTTTGGGCCAGATTTTAATCAAAGTAGGAGTTGCTGAAATCTGATCTGCCTCAGCTTGGTCTGGATGTTTCAAAACATCAATTACTTTTAAAGTGTAGGGACGATCGAGGCATTGCTCTAAAAACTGGTGTAAAGTTTCTAGGGTGCGTTCGGTGCTGGGGTTGCTGCCGGAAACAAACAGACGCAAAACGTACCCTTGAGTTTGTGGCGGTGGGGTGAGTTCTGTTGGTTTGGGAAGCCGAGTTTGCTGCGCTTGCGGAAAGCCCAAGGGAGTTACTATGGAACTGCTCCAGTCCGATCGAGCTTCGGGGCTGGCATACTGTATAACTAAGTCGTGATTTTCCCAAAGTTCCGGGAATTGTTCGTGATAAGTAGCAATCGCCATCGGTTCGCACATTTCTTCGCTACGGGGATGCCACACTAAGTCGCCAGTCCCAAAAATGGCGTTCAACAGTGTTTGATGTCGCAGCACGGGGGGGTAGGCCTCGGCAGCAACCCGCACCTGCCTATCGCCTGGATCGAGCCAGGAGTCAACGGTTGCCGTGTAGCAAGGTATCAGAAAATGCGGCGGTTCTGACAAACCGAGGATCTCCTGTAGAGCTACGCACAACTGCAAATGCCACCGAGTTTGCTTGCGGGGGTCTATGCAATAGATTAAGTCTCCCCCTGGTGTAAACAGCGCAATGCCTTTGAAAAATTCCGGCAAAATAGGGCGATCGACTTTCAATTCAGTACACCAATAACAGTTAGCAGTTAACAGTTAACACTCGATTTTTACCAGTTAATAATTGACATTTGACCTTTATGAGCGGGTTTAACATTTGATAATTGATATTTGATAATTGTCAACTGTTTAAATCCCCATCCTAAAAACCTCGTTTTCAACTGTCAACTGTCAACTGTCAACTGTCAACTGTCAACTATTTAGACTCGACCTCGCAGCATCTGAGCCATTTCGTTCGGGAACGGCGAGTTCTCTACACAAAGTTCTTCAGTAATTCGACCTTCTTGATAAAGACCGTAGAGCGACTTATTCATCGTCGTCATGCCTTCATAAGTATCTTTGATCATGATTTGATTAATTTCCTCATTCTGGCCCTTCAGAATGTATTCCTTAACCACGTCGGTATTGATCATAACGTCGTGGAAAGCAGCCCGCTTTCCGTCTGTGGTTTTGCACAGCAGTTGAGCAATAATCGCCACTAGGGATTCGGAAATTGAGACCCGTATGGCATCCTGTTCTTCCGCCCCGAACATATCAAGAATCCGGTTCAGGGTCTTAACCGCACTGTTGGTGTGCAGGGTTCCTGCAACTAAGTGACCGGTTTGAGAGGCTTTGAGGGCGATTTCCACTGTCTCTCTGTCCCGAATTTCTCCTACTAGCAGCATATCCGGGTCTTGTCGCAGAGCGCCTTTGAGAGCGCTCATAAACTTGAGGGTGTGCCTGCCGACTTCCCGGTGCTTAATCAAGGATTTTTTGCTTTCGTGTACGAATTCTACCGGGTCTTCGATCGTGATGATATTGTAGGCTTTATTCTTATTGATGTAGTCGATCATCGCGGCTAACGTGGTAGACTTACCCGAACCTGTCGGGCCTGTCACCAAAATCAGCCCTTTGTGGTAGCCACATATTTTCCTAAATACCTCCGGCAGTTTCAATTCCTCCAGTGTCATTATTTTGGCAGGAATTAGCCGCAGTACCATTGCCGGGCCGGCCAAGGAGTCCATGCAACTGATCCGAATGCGGACGAAGCCGAAGTCGAAAGCGCCGTCAAAGTCTAGGGTTTTTTGGAAAATTTCAATTTCTTCATCGCTCATGCACTCCCGCAACCAGCCAAAAAACGTATCTAAATCGGTCGGTGGATAGCCGATGTCGGCAATCTCGCCCCGGGTGCGGAAGCGGGGAACTTCGTTTACTCCGAGGTGAAGGTCGGATACTCCTTCATCTTTGGCTCGGATTACTAGCTCTTTCAAACTCGGAACTCCGCCGCTGCTAGAACTCTGGCTTTTAGGTGTGGCGAAGGATTGCGGCGCTGGTGCGGGTGGCGCTGCTGGTGCGGGTGCGGCAGGCGGCGGTGCTGGCGGCATTCCTGCTGCTCTGGGGGGCATCCCTGGAGCTGGAGGGCGGGGCATTCCTGGCGGTGGGGGAGCTCCGGGTACGGGCGGGCGAGGAGCTGGCGGATGCTGTTGTGTCATATGCGCTACCTTAAGTTGGTGAGAAGGCTGACTCGAACAGATGATTTGTGGGAGTTGAACAATGCCGATCGCCATTGTGCGTCTCTTGCACAAAAGCTTAACTGTTGTTCTCAGTCTATCCCAAGATAGGGTCGTAATGCTGCACTACTAAGGAAATATTCTGCCAATTGGAGGATGCCATCACTCTCGATATATGATCAAATATGAATTTTTGACTTTTTTGGATAAATTTCTTAAGGAAAAGAGTTTGCAGCAACTCAACAGTATTAAATTATACTTTGTCCAACTATTAAGGAGTTAAACGGATGAATTCTGTCGATCGGGCTTTTACTCCTGCTTTGGAGTTGGCGAAGTCGATTCGCGCCCTGGAAGTGTCGCCTTTAGAAATTGTCAATCTTTACTTGGAACGGATTGATCGATTAAACCCTCAGCTTGGCAGTTATTTTACAGTAACGGCCGATCGGGCGATCGCCCTGGCTAAATCTCAAACCGAGCAACTAGCCGGCTTAAACAAGCCACAGGAATTGCCACCTTTTTTCGGAGTACCAATTGCGATTAAAGACTTGACACCAGTTGCCGGCGTTCCCTGTACCTATGGCACTCAAGCTTTGGTGAATAACATATCTAACTACAGCGAATCAGTGGTATGGCGGATCGAAGCAGCGGGATTTAACATTCTGGGCAAAACAGCAACCTCTCAAATTGGTTCATTGCCTTACACCGAACCCCCAGGTTTCCTGCGGGCGCGCAATCCCTGGAATTTAGAGTATACGCCCGGAGGTTCCAGCGGCGGCTCAGCGGCGGCTGTAGCGGCGGGTTTATGCGCGATCGCCCAAGGTTCAGACGGTGGCGGTTCGATCCGAGGCCCAGCTTCCTGCTGCGGTTTAGTGGGCATTAAACCATCGCGGGGGCGAGTTTCCTGGGCCCCCGTCGGAGATTACCTCAGCGGCATTTCTGCCAACGGCCCCCTGGCGCGCACTGTAGCTGACGCCGCCGCACTTTTAGATGTGATGTCAGGCTACACAACAGGCGATCCGTACTGGCTACCCGATTCAAATCCGACGTTTTTAGAAGCTTCCACTCAAGAGTTAGGCAAGCTACGAATTGCTTTTTCTACCAGTATTTCCCCTGTGGGCGAGGCTTCGGCTATCTGTCAGCAAGCGGTACTCGAAACCGTCAAGTTACTGACTGATTTGGGTCACGATGTCGAACCGGGATGCCCTGATTTTACGGGTTTAATCGAACCGTTTATCGCAATTTGGCAGTCTGGGGCGGCGGCAAGCGGTATTCCAGGCCCTGCTTTGGAACCGATGAATCGCTGGCTGTTAGAAAGAACTATTTCCGCTGGGGAATATTTGCGGGCGGTGAATCAAATGCAGGTGATTTCACGGCGGATTGTGGGATTCTTTGAAAAATTTGATGTGTTAGTTTTGCCGACTTATATGCACTCGCCAATCCGGGTTGGGGAGTGGGCAGATTTGAGTTTTGAAGAAACTTTGCAGCGAATTATTAATTGGGTTGCTCCTTGTCCGCCGTTTAATGCTAGTGGTTTGCCTGCGATCGCACTTCCTGCCATTTTAGATAACAACGGTTTACCTGTGGGAATTCAAATTATTGGGCGGCCGGCGGCGGAAGCCACTTTAATTGCTTTAGCGGCGCAGATGGAAGCGGCGAAACCTTTCCCGGTTTTAGATTTTAAATAGGGAAGAGCAAGAAATAAAAGCACGTTTCCCTTTTTTATGGGTATGCCGAATCAGGACTTGTGCGCGGCGAACCAAAAATCCGGTTTATTGCAGAATTTTCTAGTCAGCCATCCCATATTTGACCAATAAACCGAGTTGCTCGCCCAGTCATACTTATTACCAATTATGCTGTATTTTATTGAGAATCCTTCTTTAGATTGATAGATATTGTGCTTATTTTGTTTTAAAAATGGTAGCAGTTCGCTGCCAATATTTAGGGTGAAATTTATGTTAACTTCCGGCCCGATTACCGCTCCCGTTCCCGTTTTTCTAGTTCTTTTAGCAATCATGCTAATCGCCCCGCTGGTATTTGAGCGCTTGCGACTACCGGGAATAGTCGGTTTAATTATTGCTGGCGTAATTGTCGGGCCCAACGGTCTAAATTTGCTGCAACGAGACGCTACTATTGTTTTGTTAGGTACTGTAGGATTGCTGTTTTTAATGTTCCTAGCGGGATTGGAAACTAGCCTCGACGACCTTAAACTCAATGCGGACAAAGCTGTCATATTTGGGCTGGCTACTTTTTCGCTACCGATGATATTGGGGACAGGAGCAATGCTGCTGTTGGGATATAGCTGGCTGGCTGCAATTTTAGTCGCTTCTTGTTTTGCTACGCACACGCTTTTAGCGCTGCCAATTCTCACCAAATTGGGATTGATGCGAACTCAGACTATTACTACTACTTTGGGCGGGACTTTAATTACGAATGTGTTGGGACTGTTGGTGCTGGCAATTGTTGTTAAAGCTTTCAAAGGAAATCTAACTCTCGAATTTTGGCTGTTTCTCATTCCATCTCTTGCTATCTACACTTTTGCTACTTTGTGGGGAGTGCCCAAAATCGGTCGCTGGTTTTTTAAGAAATTTGGACATGACGAAAATGCCGAATTTATATTTGTATTGGCCACCCTATTTCTAGTTTCTTACGCAGCAGAACTAATTGAAATTGAGGCAATTATTGGTGCATTTTTATCGGGAATTGCCATAACTCAAATTATTCCCAAAATGAGTCCCCTGATGAATCGGATTGAGTTTATTGGCAATACGCTGTTTGTGCCGTTTTTTCTGATTTCTGTGGGGATGTTAATTGACCCGCTAATTTTGGTGAAGCAGCCGCAGTCTTTGTTGGTGGCAGCAGTGATGATTTTAGCAGAGGTGGTGAGCAAGTTTTTGGCAGCTTGGCTACCGGGGAAATTATTTCGTTTTGAGTTTCCCAACATTATGGTAATGTTCGGTCTTTCTGTTGCTCAAGCTGCTTCTACTTTGGCTGCGATTACGGTTGCTTTTGACATTAAATTGGTCGATACTGAAACGGTGAACGGCATCATTGCCATGATTTTAGTAACTTGTGTCGCTTCTCCTTGGATTGTATCTCGGTGGGGTCAAGAAATGCAGCCGCCGGGGTCTAGTTTGCCGACTGCTACTTCGGGAAAGCATTCATGGGGAGAGCGAGTTTTAGTCCCTGTTGCTAATCCGAATACGGAAGATAATTTGCTGCGTTTGGCTTTGATTTTAGCAAAAACATCTCAGGGAACTTTGCTACCGCTGCATATTTTGTCCGATCGCGGGGAAGCAATTTCACCGGCAGATAAAATGCAGCAAACTCAACTTTTGACGGCTGCGGAAACTGTCGCCCATGCGGCTGCTTGTGCGGTTGAACCGATCGCAAGGATAGATGATGCGATCGATCGCGGAATCCTACGGAGTGCAACCGAACGCGAGGCTAGTTTAATAGTCTGTGGTTGGAAGGGATTTTCCACGACGCGCGACAATTTTTTTGGCAGCATCATTGATACTGTGATCAGGCGATCGCCCGTACCCGTACTGATTGCTCGATTTCCCGATCCTCTCCAGAATACAGCCAGAATTATTTTGGCGGTAACTGACAGCGAGTTGACTCGGTTTGGATTTCAGGAAACCGTGGATATTGCTAAGAGTTTAGCCGACGAACTCAAGGCGACTTTGCAAGTGTTGTTAGTGGCGACAAAACGGGAACAAAGCAACAAAAGTGCGGCGGAGGTGGCAATTCTTTCTGAAATACCAGTAAATCGGGTGCGGGGAAATTTTATCAAGCTAGTTTCGCAGAATTTGTTAGAACACGATTTGCTGATTTTAACAACAATTTCTCAGCAACAGAATATGTGGGACAAACCGGGAACTCTCAAAGAACCGGAAGCGATCGCCCGGACTCACCAAAATATTTCGATGCTTGTTGTTTATTTTCCTGTATCTTGAGGAATATTTTAACCGCAGATTACGTTATGAATCTGCATTCATCTGCGGTTAAGATTTTAGGACTAAAGCCAACTGGCAAATTAAACAAAGGTATGTATAGCCTTTCTCAGTAACATGAGGTAATCATCGGGAATAGGGCATCGGGCATCGGGCATCGGGCATCGGGCATCGGGCATCGGGCTCGCCCCCATACCTCACAACGCTTGAGAACGGCTATAGTTGCGATTGTGCGCTCTTTCCTAACTAAGAGCGCACAATCGCAACTACATACCTAAAATTTAAGTCCTATTTGTGACAATTGTGTAAGTCTTATATTTAATCCTAACCCAACGGAATTACTAGCAAAATTTCCGCACCTTTGTGCGGTTCGTAAATACACTAGATCGCTCTTTTCACTCGTGAAGGTTGTATTTTTTGGGCGATCGATTAAAACATCATTTAACTCGTCATCATTAGCACCCGCACAAGAAGTGCACTTAGGTACGGAATGTGCGATCGGCAAGTAAATATGCGTAGAGACCTTGACGATCACACCCCGATGGAGACAATTTCTCGGCATCTAGGACAATTTCTCGGTATCTGGGAGAATTTTGAGAATATGGTGATCTACCCCCTCTAGTTCAATAAGGTAAAAATGAGCATCAGACCAAATTTCAGATGGTTTTCTTCGGTGGCGAGTATTTTGGGTTCGATTTCGATTAATCCTTTCAGCGGCGCGACATCCTCTGCAAAAGCTGCAGAAACGGTTGTTGTTCGCAAAGGTATTTTAGAATCGTCAATATCGGTTGAGGATTTGCGCGAACTCGCAGAAACAGGAAAAGTCCCCGCCAAACTTCAAGCTTATGCAAATCTCCTGTCTGAGGAACAGCGGAGTAAAATTTTTCGGGCGCTGCAAGCGAAAATTCCCCTAAATGTAGTCGGCCTGAGTAACTTGCTAAACACGGGCATCGGCACTGCCATCCTGACGGATTTGACTACAGTCATACCTAGGCGTGGCGGTGGGGGTGTGGAAGCCCTGCGAGCCGCTTTGGTGCAGGGAGCAAACGCGCCGGAAGGCTTATCGGTATTGACTTTCATTGAATCTTATCCGAGCTCGCGAGTAGTGGTGGATCTCGATCGAGCTTTCACAGTTTTGGGAAATATGAACGCCAGTTTTTGGCAAACTCAGCGCTTTATGGCGGCGATCGCACCTCAGTTAGCAGCGGTTAAACCCGCGTTTAAGCTGCCTTTCGATCCAACCCAGCCCGGCGCTAATTTGGTGCAGGTACGGGCGCTAGATTTGAACGATAGTGCCCGCAATCGACTTATTCCAGTTGATGTGTATTGGTCGGAAGCTGCGACAGCCGACAAACCGACGATCGTCTTTTCTCACGGGTTGGGTTCCGTCCGCACCGATTTGCGCTACTTAGCTGAGCATTTGGCGTCTCACGGCTATGTGGTAGCAGCTTTAGAACATCCCGGCAGCAACGAGACGAATACCAATGCTGCGATGGCGGGGCAGTGTCCCTTGCTAGCTCCTCAAGAGTTTTTAGAGCGTCCCAAAGACATCAGTTTTGTACTCGACGAACTGACAAAATTGAACCAAACTGATGATAATTTGCAGGGGAAAATTGCGATCAACCGATGGGTAATAATTGGCTATTCATTTGGCGGCGCTACAGCCTTGTCCTTGGCCGGCGCCGAACTGCAATTGAGCGCACTCAAACAAAGGTGTCAGGGGGATTTGATTGGGTTCAGCTTAGGCGAAGGCATTCAGTGCGCGGCGGCCGGATTACCCGAAGAACGGTATCAATTGCGGGATGGGAGGATTAAAAGGGCGATCGCCATGAATCCGATCACATCATTATTATTTGGAGAAACGGGTTTAAGTGCCATTCAAATTCCCACCTTAATAGTAGCATCTTCTGCCGACAAAACAACTCCCGCCTTAGCCGAACAAATTGCCGGCTTTCCGAAAATTCCATCTCCTAAATGGCTAGTTGGTTTGGTAGGAGGAACCCACTTAAGTGTCAAAGATCCGAGTACAACTTTAAACCAAGTTCGTCGGCCGAGCACAGTAATTACCGGCGATGAAGTTGTCGGCGACCAAGCTGTTAGCATACGCAATTATATTAAAGCTGTAAGTTTGGCTACCGCCGCGCAACTAACTGCTGAAGCTGATAAATATGCAGTTTTTCTAACACCAGAATACGCGCAATTTGCTTCCACATCGGCAATCCCGGTGCGGCTAGTAACAGAAATTTCCCCGGAAACTAATGCAGTAGTGCAAACTTTTCTTCAAGGGAATAAGTAGTGATTAGTAATTAATAATTGGTCATTAGCTAATAACTAATTATTAAGACTTGTAGCAATATCAAATAAGGTGACATGAAAATTATACTTGAGTGCGTCTTCTCGGTCGCTCCTGAGAGCACGGAGCCACACGGGAAGCTACCACTGCATTGGGAAAATTATGATTCCGATGTCAGCGGAAACGATATTACGACTAGCAGCTTTTCCTTTTGTATGGGCTGCCGCTTAGCCCCGAAGGGTGTATTTTTTTCTTAAGCTGTTTCTGATATATTTTGTCCGTGCAAGGGCAAAATATAACAAACTGCTTCCACAAACTCTACTCCCAAACTGCAATGCCTAAAAAAAATCTTATCCCGCTATTGCTTCTGTTGGCAGCCCTGTTTACCCTTTACGGTGACACTTTAACTTTTCTCCCCAAACCTGTAAGAGATACTAGCGTAGCAAGCCGAAAGTTCTTCGTCGGGTTGTGGCCAAATTGGTTGAGGCCGAGAGATTTCAACGAGCAAAGGCAACAGGATATTGATAAATTGCAAAAAAGCCCTAGCCCGAGTCGATAGTTTGGAGCTACCAGGGATAAACCCGGTTTCTCTAATAATACCTAGCCATTTTCTTGTAGTATTGTAGGTTGGGTTAAGCGAAGCGAAACCCAACAGTACGATTTTAGATTTTGGATTGTAGATTAGAGATTTTTTATCCACTCTCTAATCTGTAATCGATTAAACTTAAGATTTTAGATTTTCCTCCCAGCGGTAAGGTGTGCATTGCACACCCTACAGATAGAGGTTATGCCTCTAGGGCTGTTTTAGATTGGTCTTCCCATCTAAAATCTAAAATCTAAAATCTAAAATTGATTAGGCTTGCTTTTTCAACCAGCTAAACATAGCTCGCAAATCTTTACCAACTTCTTCAATAGGATGTTCTGCTTCCTGACGGCGCATGGAGGTAAAACCTGGTTTGCCAGCTTGGTTTTCCAGAACGAATTCGCGGGCAAATTGGCCGGATTGAATTTCGCTGAGAATTTTACGCATTTCGGCGCGGGTTTGATCCGTGACGATGCGGGGGCCGCGAGTTAAATCGCCGTATTCTGCGGTATTGGAGATGCTGTCGCGCATTTTGGCGAGGCCTCCTTCTACTATTAAGTCAACGATAAGTTTAACTTCGTGCAAACATTCAAAATAAGCTAATTCCGGTTGGTATCCGGCGTCAACTAAAGTTTCAAATCCAGCTTTAATTAAGGCGCTCAAACCGCCGCACAAAACTACTTGTTCGCCAAAAAGATCGGTTTCTGTTTCTTCGCGGAAAGTTGTTTCCAGGATGCCTGCTCTGGTGCCACCGATACCTTTAGCATAGGCCATTGCCCGATCGCGCGCTTGACCGGAAGCATCTTGATATACTGCAAACAAACTCGGAACACCTTCCCCTTGTTCGTAAGTCCGTCGCACCAAGTGTCCGGGGCCTTTGGGGGCAACCATTACTACGTCTACATTGGCAGGGGGAACAACTTGGCCGAAGTGAATGTTAAAACCGTGAGCAAATGCTAAAACATTTCCTTCAGAAAGGTTCGGTTCGATTTGTTCTTTGTAAATAGTTTTTTGAACTTCATCGGGCAATAAAATCATGATGAAGTCAGCGGCGGCGGCTGCTTTGTCTACCGGGTGAACTGTTAAACCCGCGTTGGTTGCTTTGGCTGCAGATTTGCTACCGGGATACAAACCGACAACGACATTCATGCCACTGTCTTTGAGGTTAAGCGCGTGGGCGTGTCCTTGGGAACCGTAGCCGATGATAGCAATCGTTTTGTTGGCTAAGAGGTCTAGGTTCGCGTCGGTGTCGTAATACATACGGGCCATAATCCTTGTCTCCTGAGATGCAAATTGGGTGATTGACTGCAAAACTCTCATTTTATCAAAGTAGGGTACTTTTTTTGCAGAAATTTTTAAATTAAGATTTGGACGGGGGAAAATAAAGGGCGATCGCGCTGAATTTAGCAGGGTTTCTGGCAGAGTCTGCGATCGTCAAATATAATTGTCAATAGCGTGCTGTGCATTTGGACAAACTCACATCTTGCGCCATTCTCAAGAACAGGCTTTTCTGCCTGTTCCACAAAGAGTGAATTTTGTTGTGGAACAGGCAGAAAAGCCTGTTCATAAAAAGCTTATTGAGAATGGTGCAACATCTCAGAAAAACGCAACTAACTAACTTTTTTCAGATGAAAATAAAAGCAATACATCATGTGGCTATTATTTGCTCGGATTACGAAGCCTCGAAAAAATTTTATGTAGAAGTATTGGGATGTTCCATTATCAAAGAAACTTTCCGAACCGAGAGGAATTCTTACAAACTAGATTTGCGAGTCGGAAACGGCGACACCATCGAGCTTTTCTCATTTACCCATCCTCCTGAAAGAATTAACAATCCTGAAGCTTGCGGTTTGAGACATTTAGCTTTTGCAGTTGAGGACATAGAAGCATCAGTTGCTTACTTAAAATCCCAACAAGTAGAAGTAGAAAAAATTCGCCTTGACGAGATTACAGAAAAACGGTTTACCTTTTTCCGAGATCCTGACAACTTACCCTTAGAAATCTATGAAATTTAAGGAGTATCCCGATTTTGTAAAGTCGCTCTTAAGTCAATAGGTGGGGTGTGCATTGCCCTAAAAACTGCATGATTACTTCCCAATCTAAAATCTAAAATCTAAAATTGTATAATGGACTATATCATCAGAAACACAATCACGGTCGGATTGCCTGCTTTAATGCTATTTATAGCCATAGCAGCTACAGGTAAAACAGGTGACGCAGCCGTTTGGTCGGGTTTGGTTAAAGTCGGCGGTTCCTTTGGTATGCTGATTGGTTTAGGTGTGTTGGTATTTGCAGGATTTGTTGCCAATTATTTTAGTTATTTTGTGGTAGATAGCTTGCTGGTGAGATTTTATCAAAAGCGGCGAGAGTTGGAACAGCCAGAACAACTGGTAGCAGAAATTGATAAATTGCTGATTACCAACGACCTCAAAATCAAGCTAAAATGGGCGGTGATGCACAGCATGACCAACAAAAGCCTTAGCTTGAAGCACCTAATTTTAAAATGGTTTATTATCGCAGCCACTGTAAATGCCGTATTGTCAATAGTCGGTTATTTGGGAGAATTCAACATTTTTTTTGAATTGACTTCTCATTTTAAACTACAATATCTGCTGGTTGGTTTCTCTACTTTTATATTCTTCGCTCTCGTGCGCTCAAAAAAAATATGGTGGCTGGTGAGCGCATTTTGCATTATCATTAATTTGGCGGAAATTGTTCCTTGGTATTTTCCAGCGGCCGCCTTTGCCGGAGCAACTCCTGGACAAAACCTGCGGATTTTGCATTCAAATGTTTTAACGAATAACCGACGCTATTCTGAGGTGATATCGCTGGTAAAAGCAGAACAACCAGATATCGCGGTTTTTGTCGAAGTCAGCACAGTTTGGGCGAAGGAGTTAGCCGTCTTAAGCGATATTTTTCCTTACTCTTCCAACCTGCAAGAATCTGATAGATTTGGCAGTGCAATATACAGCAAGCTGCCTTTAGAAAATGCTTCTATTAAAGCCTTTTCAAAGCGAAGAAAGAGCTTGTCTGCGGATGTGAAATTTCAAGGTAAAATCATTTCTTTGATTCTTGTTCACCCCACTGTGCCGATCAAACAGCAGAGTTTTATCGAGCGCAATCGACAGCTAGCAGGCATCGGCGAGTATGCAGCCCAAGTCAAAAATCCGGTGATTGTGCTTGGCGATTTCAATACCACAATGTGGTCGCCTTTCTATAAAAATATGGTCAAAACCGGAAACCTGCGAAATGCGCGATCGGGCTTTGGCATTTTACCGACTTGGCCGACTTTTATGCCGCTGGCTTATATTCCGATCGATCACTTTCTAGTCAGCAAAGAAATTGGTGTTTTGAAGATTCGTACTGGCCGCAATGTCGGTTCGGATCATTTGCCGTTAATTACAGATTTGGTTCTTTGAAGCCAAGATTCGATATTTTCTAACAAATTATTGATTAACTGTATCTGGTATTGCTGAATATTAGTCTGTAGCGGCTCTTTGCTGTCTTGAAAACAGATAACTTTTCCGGCGATTTCCTTGTAGTGTTGCAGCATGGAAAAAGTATCGGTACTGAAGCGAGCGAGATAGTTTTTAGCAGCCTCACTGCAAATTTCCTTTACTTGATTTAGATAAGCTTCTGACGATTCAGGCGGCTTCTCATACCCAGTTCTTTTATTCAAAATATAGCTAGCACCGCCGACTACTGCAGCTCCCACAGGCCCGCCCAATAGCCAACCTAAGCCTGTGGCGATCGCCACTGGAGCCACTTCGCCCTCGATCGACTTTTGAGCTGGAGGTGGTGGCGGCTCCGGTAAACTGACTTGCGGGGATGGAGGAAAGGAAATCAAAAGTGCGATCGGCTGTTCTTTCTCAAAGAATTCGCAAGCTTTATTTACCCATTCTGCGATGGTTTGCTGCTGATGTAAGACCTCTCTCTCAAATTTTAGCTTCCAGGCGTCAAAACTTCCTTCCTGGAGCGACAGCGCCATTTCCGATTGATACCGCTGCAAAAGTGTGGGCTGGTAAAGCCAAATCTCGAAATCGGAAACGCTGGCTTGAAAGCCTTTTGATATCAATTTTTCGGCTTTTTGTTTAATTTCAATTTTGTCTTTATGCTTCTTTTGAGCTGCGGCTATTTCTGCGGTGACAGTTTCAGCTTTGGCTCGGAGAGATTGGCAAATTTTAGTAGCTATAGCTTCAATTCTAGGCAACTTAACTGCTAGTTGTTCCTGTTGAGCTGCCACAATACTTTGCAAAGCCGATTCAAACGTAGCAATTCCTGTAGTTTGGGCTGCGGCCACATCTCCTTTTAGCCTAGCCCTCAAAGCCGGCAAAGCATCGACGCGGTAGATATTGCTGATATTGTTCGGCAAGTTCGAGCGAAAACTTTCGGCAACAAACAACAACCGATTGTATACTTGTTTTTGGTCGTCTGGTTCGAGTAGATTGAGAAAATTGGCAACAAAGACGACTGTGTTGATGTTGCGATCGCTCAACCAATCTCTCAAGTTCTCCCGTTCGCCTAAAGTCATCAATTTGCGAGCATCTAAAACCTGCACAACTAAATCAGCCGTTAGCAATTTATCCCGAACCAAATTATCCTGTTGTTCCCGATCGTTGGTTCCCGGCAAATCCAGCAATTCCACACCCGTTTTCAGGAATGGATGGGGACAATAAACATTAACGGCGGCCACATCATCCCGCATTTGTCTCGCGTCGTCAAGGATGGCATAGCGTTTCAAAACATCAGTCCCCGGTTCGCTAATTTCCGTGCCGTCTTTCAGGGTAATTTTTGCGTGCAATTCCTCGCCGTAGTTGACATAAATGGCAGCACCTGTAGTGGGCACAAGGTCGATCGGCAAAGCACGATTTCCAAGCATTGCATTGAGCAAAGTTGACTTGCCGTAATTAAACGGGCCAAAGACAGCAATTTGAAAAGTTGGTTTGGCGAGATAGTCGCAAATTGAGGTGGTATCTCGATACAGTTGGGAGTTTTTATCAAGTTCGAGAATACCGAGTGCTGATTTGAGATAGTCTGTCAGGTCTTGATAAATTGCGGGTTGTTGCATATTGTTGTTTTATTTTAAGCGGATGCTAGGAAACCTTGATATAGCGATTCAATACTCTGCGACTCGGCAGAAACATCAGCCTCCAATTTTTTCAACCGCTGCGATTCAGCCTGACAATTAATCTCGCGAGATTCCTTTTGTTCCAGCAAATTATCTAACTCAGCTTTCCGAGAATTAATATCCGCATTCATCCGATCGCCCACTTCTCGCCCGTAAACATCAAAACACTCTTTCACAGCATCGTGAATCGGCTGCCACTGCTCTTGAGCCACCTGCGGCAGATATTTCACCAACTCTTTTTTTGCCGCTTTAACCAACTGTTTGTTAGCTCCGTCTGCTTGCAAAACGCCAACACCAATCCCCAACAAAGCTAAATATAGCGGCCCCAAAACAACCCCGGTCAAACTAGCAAAAATTGTACTGACGCTCAACACAGTGATTAAATTAAGCAGGATATTTTTCCAGTCAAAACCAGCTCCTGCCATTGCTACGCCCGCCAGATTTCCGGTCGTTAACGAGAACAATCCCATCGCCCATTTTGCCCAAGCTGGCGAGTTATCTTCGTTCGAGTTGCTGACTGCTGCTGGTATTTTTTGCCCGGTCAGTTTTTCGGTGATTTTTTCAGTCACTTTCGTGTAAGATGCTCCGTAATTTGCCGCACTTTTCGATAGCTGCGAAAATGCTGAATTCATCTCTTGTTCTGCGGTGAGAGTCCAAGCTGCTAGTTTGTCATTGATGTACTGCTCTAATGCTCGTTTGAGCGATGCTTCAAAGGCTTCTCGCTTGCCTTGGCTGAAGAAATCCAGAAATTTTAGATCCGGTTGATACCGCAAAAAGTCTGTTTCAAAGGTGTTTTCTAAGTTGAGAACGTAGGCGCGGAAAGAATCTGCGATCGCCCGCGATTTACTATCTCTAACTTCGATAATTTCTTGTTGAAACTCATCCCGAATTTGAGTCAGCTTCTTAAACTCCGGCTCAACTGAATTAATTTTTTCCTTCAACTCATTGACATCGCGATCGAGTAATGGTAATCTGCGCCCAACAGCTTCGCGGACACGAGCAGAAATTTGACGCGCCAAAGTCCTCGCCGGGCGCAATTCCGAAATCGCCCTTTCCTGGGTCAAAAACGTATTCAGTGCCGCCATAAACTCGGGAAAACCAGTTCCTGTCAAATCCGCCTCCGGGTTTTTCATCCGCAGCCTGAGCGCCTTAATTGAGGTAATTGCAAACACTCGCTCGTCGTAAATATCGTGTCCTTCTGTTAAACAATATTCAGCCAAATTAGCTTGAAAAACCCGCCGCAGTTTCCCTTCTGCTTCTGCTAATTCTTCAGGATCATCCGGGTCAATCAAACTTTCCCGCACCTGATCCCAAGCATTGATCAAAAAGAAAATGCTTAATCCGCGATTTTTGATGTAATTTTCTAAATAACGTCTTTCACCCATTGTGCAAGGCTGAGTTGCTCTGAGCACAAACAAAATAGCGTGGCAGTTGTTGATGTAACCCAGAGATAATTCATTGCGGGCTTCTGTATCGTTCAGTCCGGGACTGTCTACTATTTCTATGCCTTTTTCCAGCAAAGGTAAGGGATATTCTACTACGGCACAATCGATATCGGGAAATGCTGGTTTCTTTTCTTCTTCTAAACGTTTTGCCTCAGCGGGGTCAATTGTGTAGTTCTGTTTAAAACTTTTAAAATCTAGCTGTTTGGGGCTTTTGCCGTCATTGAAATAAACGGTAACTTTTTTTTCTGAACCGTAGCGCAAAATCGTCAACAAAGCTGTACAGGGATTTACATCGCTGGGCAGTAAGTTTTCGCCGATTAACGCATTGAGAAAAGTGCTTTTTCCGCGTTTCATATCACCTAGCACTAACAGGCGAAAGACTCCTTGGCGCAAGTTTTTACTGGCGACATCAATGTCAGCGTTGTCTGTTTCTAAACCGAGTTTTCCCGATGCTTCTCCTGCTGCTAATTCTGATTGGTTGATGGCTGTGGCGATGTTGCTGAGGCGATCGGCAATTTCTCGGCGGACGGCGGCTACGCGCTCTAAATCGTTGAGAAAGTTGCTAGTTTCTACTTTAAGGTTCATGGCTGTTTCCTGATAGTTTCCTGCTTGAGCTTTCAACTTCTGTCTTCTTCAATAAACATTTTGTAAGCTATGAAAGCAATGCCTCCCACTATCAGCGCGGCTGCCAGCCAAGATGCTATGCGAACTGCAACGATAACAGCAATGACAATGCCTGTAAATTGAGCGGCTGCTATAATTTTTCGGCGCCACTGTTTGAGTTTGCCGTTAACTTGGCTGTCTGGTTCTTGGTACTTGCTTGTTAGATGTTCGGGCACTGAGCGGTCGATTTCGGCTTCTAGTTCGCGGAGCCGAATTTCTTGTTCTCGCTTCCGCAGTTCTTGTTCTTTACGCCGGAGTTCTCGGGATTTGTTGTCTGGAGAATTCATAAATTTTAGCCTGTTTTCCGCTGGAAAAATGTGTTATTTATTGTCAATGTTGCGGAGCCATAAGTTCTCTACGACTGTAACTCACCTTTTCCCCCATGTCGAGAAATGTTAAGAAATTTTAAAAAGAGCGATTCCCTACGGGATAGCTACGCTTCACGACTAATTAAGCCGATCGCCCTAGGCCCTAGACTAGCCGCTGCAAATCATCAATAGCCTTCGGGCCCGATAGTAGTGCGATCGCACTCGGCTTCCGACAAATCACCCAAGCGCGATCGAAATAAGTTGCAGCCCGCTAATTGAGCTTTGCTTAACTTTGCTTTCTCCAAATTAGCTCGACTCAAATCCGCATATCTCAAATCGGCATTCGTCAAATCTGCATTGTACAAATCCGCACCTTGCAAATTAGCTTTCTGCAAATTAGCACCTTGCAAATTGGCGTGACGCAAATTTGCTCTTGATAAGTTTGCTCTTGATAAACTTGCTTCCGACAAGTTAGCTTGATAAAGTTGAATGTCGCCCAATTCAGCCTCTTGCAAATCAGTTTTATAAAGATTAGCTTGCGTCAAATTTCCGTAGGGCAGATAAGCTCGCCTCAGAACGCTACCAGAAAGATTTATTTCTGTCAAATCTGCTTGAAACAAGTTATTTTCACTTAAGTCAACGGCGTTAAAGTTTCGCTGGCCCTCAGCATACTGAGCAAGCAATTCCTCAGCGCTTAGCTTTTGCATTTTCACTCCTCATGACGACAGCTACTGCAGCCAATCCATAACAGTAATTAATGGTTATTATTCTGCGTATTTATACTTAGGCATATTCTTATGTTAAGCTTGTGTAACAACAGTCGCATTTTTTCTAAGATTTTTTTTATATTTGTAAATTTCTGCCTTACTCGACCAGTAAGCGGTTAGTAATGTCAAGATCGATCGAGAAACCAAAGCCAATCCTCTACTGAAATATGCCAGAACATCCTCTCTCCATTGCTGAGCACTACCACGAACGCACCAAATACGACCCTGAAACCATTGCTGCTAAAAGCAAACAGCTAGATTGGACAGAGCAACCTGTGCCTTTCAAAGAATATAAAATTGGAGCGTATTTTGACCTCAAGCCTTATCTAAAAGATCCCTCGGAGGATGCCGATGCCGATCCCGATGCCGCTTGGTGGCATCGGTTATCTAGCTTGTTGCTGTGCAGCTACGGGTTGACGGCGAAAGTGCAGACGGTAGACGATAGCTACCTGTATTTGCGCTCTGCACCGTCGGCGGGTGGACTCTACCCAGCAGAGGTTTATTTAATCTCCCGTGGCACTGCCCAGTTGCCGGCCGGACTCTACAACTATCAGTGCAGAACTCATTCACTTGTTCATTTTTGGGACAGTCAAGTTTGGCCGACATTGCAAGCAGCTTGTTTCCAGTCGCCAGCGCTAGAAAATACCCAATTGGCGATCGCCATTACCACTGTTTTTTTCCGTTCTTCTTGGCGTTATGAAGACCGAGCTTATCGGCGAATTTTTCTAGACACTGGGCATTTATTGAGTAATATTGAGTTAGCTTGCGCCGTCAACGATTACCGACCTCACCTGATTGGAGGATTCGCCGACGAAGCTGTCAATGAATTACTTTACATTGACTCGGAGCAAGAAGGAGCGATTTGTATAGTTGCTTTAGCCGACTTGCTAGATATTGACCAAAACTTGCCTAAATTTAAAACAGCTTTGCCCGGAAACACCACCACTGATTACCCGAAAATTTCCGAAGGTCAACTGTTAAAATACCTTCACAAAGCGACGCATTTAGAATCAGACCCTACCGGAGCTGATGGCTGGAAAATTGATGAAAGTGAAGGGGAATTAGAGGATAAATACAACTTTCCATTTTGTAGTAAAGTTTCGACTGTCACTCCTTCGATTCCTTGGGGAGTGAACCTGGAAAATTTAGAAAACACTATGCTCAAAAGGCGTTCGACCCGTGCTTATACAGGTGCTTCTTTGAGCTTGGGCGAACTGCTAGCTATGCTGGATTTTACTTACCAGCCCCAGCACTATATCGACCAAGGATTAGACGGTTATCCCGACTATTTCGATCTAAGTTTGATCGAGACTTTTATTGCTGTTTCGGGAGTAAATGGGTTAGAAGAAGGCTGTTACTATTACGCTCCGAAAGCTCAAGAATTGCGACAAATTCGGTTTAAAAATTTCCGCAGGGAACTGCATTTTTTGTGTTTGGGGCAAGACTTGGGCAGAGATGCGGGGGCGCTGTTGTTTCACACGGCGGATTTGAACAGGGCTGTAGCAAAATATGGCGATCGAGTTTACCGCTATTTGCACATGGACGCGGGTCATTTGGGCCAGCGGTTGAATTTAGCAGCTATGCAACTGCGTTTGGGTGTCAGCGGTATCGGGGGCTTTTTTGACGATCGCGTCAATGACGTTCTCGGTATTCCTGCGGGTGAGGCTGTGCTTTATATTACAAGTCTTGGAAGACCTCGATCGTAAGAATAAGTCAATCGATTTTAGATTTTAGATTTTAGATTTTAGATTGAAGAATTGGCGTTGCTGATTTATGGTATGAACTACTCAATCTGCCAACAATGAAACAAGCGAGTCAGTCAATCTTCTGAATTTTCAAGTGATAGCGGTAAAGTGAGGATTGCAAACCTGTAATAGAGAGGTTTTACGTAAGTCCTACCATTGCTATTTGCCAATGCAAAATCTGCTAAATATTCTATCGAGCACTGATTCTGTCACTTCTTCGCCCGTAACTTCCCCCAATGCTTGAATAGCCCCGCGCAAATCTATTGTCCAGAAATCTAAAGGCAATTTATTGCTCATAGTATCTGTGCACTGTTCCAGAGAAATTTTAGCTCTGGTTAACGCCGCTGCTTGTCGCTGGTTGATTGCTAAATCTGAGTTTGCTGCTTGCAAATTTCCCCCGCTGACGGCATCTAAAATTGCTGTTTCTAAGTCTTCTATCCCTCGATCGAGGGCGGCGGCTGCGGCAACAATTGGGTGAATTTCTGAGGAAAAAGGTAGTTCGGTAATGGTGTTTACTAAGTCTATTTTGTTGATAATTATAATTAGCTGGCGGTGCTTTACTTGTTCGTAAATTTCCGAGTCTTCCTCTGTCCAACCAGATTCTGCGTCAATTGTCAACAACACTAAATCGGCTTGTTTTGCTGCTGCGCGAGATCGCTCAACGCCAATTTTTTCTACCTTGTCTTCGGTTTCTCGAATGCCCGCAGTATCGAGCACCTGCACCGGAATGCCGCCCACAACTAGCTGCGATTCTACGACATCCCGCGTCGTACCGGGCAAATCCGTGACGATCGCGCGATCGCTCTTACTCCACGCATTCAACAAACTCGATTTTCCCACATTCGGCCGCCCAACAATCGCTACTTTTAAACCTGTTCTCAACAATTCTCCGCGATCGGCAGTCGCCAAAATTGTTGACAATTCCTCCAAAACATGATTTATTTCCAAAGAAGTTTTAGCTTCATCTAAAGGCGGCAAATCTTCCTCAAAATCAATTCTTGCCTCAATTTCTGCCAGTACGTCCAAACAAGTTGTTCTCAATTTGCGAATTGGCTGCGCTAATTTTCCTTGCAAACCGGCCAAAGCACTTTGTGCAGCAGCGGGCGATTTTGCTCCCACCAAATCTGAGATACTTTCAGCTTGAGTTAAATCCAGCCTCCCGTTCAAAAAAGCCCGCAGCGAAAACTCTCCTGGCTGCGCTAATCTCGCCCCATTTTCCAAACATAACTGCAAGACTTGCTGCACAGCCATAATGCCGCCGTGACAGTGAAATTCTACCACATCTTCGCGAGTAAAAGAACGCGGTGCTTTCATGATTAACAATAAAGCTTCATCGACTAATTCTTGAGTTTTGGGGCGACGGATATGACCGTAAAGAATGCGGTGAGACTCCCAGATTTGCCGTCCTGGGGTGCGAAACAGAGTTTCGGCAATTTTTAAGGCTGCGGAACCGGAAACTCGCACAATGCCGACGCTGCCTTGTTGGGGAACTATGGCAGTGGCGATCGCTGCGATCGTTCCTCCTTTGGTTAATGATTCAGACATTTTTATTATTCACACATTCAAAAGTTCTTTCAATATCCTGTTTTTGAGTATCAGGCAATTGCTTGTCGATATTTGAGAGTATAAATCTCTAGTTTGTCATTCAAAAAATTAAAATAGCCGCCCTTTAGGGCAAAATGCACCAGTTTCCGGGTCGAAGCGTAGGAGATATTTGGTAATATTTTCCCTAGAGTCGCTAATTGCTCGTCGGCTGCGAGAGACCAGATAACTTGAATTAGGGATTCAACCAGTTGTACGTTCATTTGACTGACCTCCGGCTTGGTTGTTAAATTATACATATCTCATTGACAGGATAAACAATTTCAGCATTTTTTTTCTAAAATATTAGAAGAGCGTGGCAACAGCGAGGGACTTGGCGAGCCAATCCGATCGCCCGTTTGTCCAGTCAGTCGATTTTAGATTTTAGATTTTAGATTGACTCCACAAAAGAATCGGGTAGCTTCAACTAGGGTCTAAAATTTTGGGAGGCTAACGACTCCTGTGGGAAAGCAACTATCCGTTTTTGGGTAGGAGTCACGGCTCGATCGAACTTAAATTACTCAGCCACATATTTTGGCTATTCTGATTTCATGCGATAATGGAAAATTGACAATCAAGCATCCAGGATACCCGCCACGTGATTCATCCGTCCAGAAATAAAAAACCTGTATCCGATGAAACTTGCCCCCCGAATTTATCTGTGGGGTCAGTCGATTTTCGATTTTCGATTTTCGATTCTCGATTTACCCCACAGATAAATCTGGGAGCTTGAACTAGGGTCGAAAATTTTTATCTTTCCACGACTCCTGTACGTGGCAGCGTATCCGTTTTTGGGCTGGGTCAATGCTTCAATCTAAAATCTAAAATCTAAAATCGATTGACAGGGTAGAGGGCAAAGTATGATTGGTCAACTTCTAGACAGACGTTACCGCATCATTAAAGTCACAGACTCAAGTGAAGTGGGAAAAACTTATCTAGCAGCAGATACTCACCGTCCTGGGTATCCGCAATGCACGGTTAGAGAAATGCGACTCCCCGGCACAAGTTCACAAACTCCAGAATTAGTCAAAGTTATATTTCAACGAAACGCCGAAATAATTGAAAAGTTGGGAAAACACGACAAAATCCCGGAATTATTGGCGTATTTTGAGGAAAATCAAAGTTTATACTTAATTGAAGAATTTATTGCCGGTTCACCTTTAAGTCAAGAACTAATACCCGGTCAACCTTGGGATGAAGATCAAGTAATTGGTCTGCTATCAGAAATATTAGAAATTTTGGTGTTCATACACGAGAAGGGTTTTATTCACCGCAGAATTCAACCAGACAGAGCGATCCGGCGCGAGTCTGACGGCAAATTTGTATTGGTAGACTTTAGCTTAGACAAAGAAATTAACCCGGAACTTGCTAACTGTCATTTGTTGTCGCAAACTTCCCCGAACTCTGTTAAACGGCATGAGGCAAAAAAACAGGATTTGGCGGCCCAGGAGTTATACGTGCCGATCGAACAATTGAGCGGCAACCCCCGTTACAATAGCGACATCTACGCTCTAGGTACGATCGCCCAGCTTGCCGTCACGGGACTCTCACCCAACGAACTGAGTGCCTTAAAAAACAACAACAACGAAATTCCCTGGCGAAACCGAGCAACTTGTTCGGCAGCCCTAGCAGATATTATCGAGCAAATGGTGCGCCCCGACTGCGAGGAGCGCTATCAGGAGGCCGCCGAAGTTTTAGCAGACCTCAAACAAATCGCCGTAAAATTGGAGGTTGAGCCGCCGCCAGCCACAATCATCACGCACGCTATGAGTCAACCGCGAAGACAAAGCCCAACCAAACTGCTGCTGTTGGCTGCAACAGCGGCAGCTTTAATCTTGACGGCACTGATAACTTACTTTTGGCAGAGTCAAAGTCCGGCGAGATCAAAAGAATTGTTAGCCCGCGGCGTGGCCAAGGCGCAGCAAGGTGACACAACAGGCGCGATCGCCGATTATACTCAAGCGCTCGCCATGAATGCCACCGATGCGGAAACTTACTACAAGCGGGCAAACGCTCGCTACGACATGGGGGCAACCGAGCAAGCAATACAGGATTACACGCAAGCAATTAAAGTCAATCCTAGCCACACCAAAGCTCTCTACAATCGAGGTATGGCCCGCCTCGACATCGGGGACAAGCGGGGGGCCGTGGAAGATTTCACCCAAGTCGTGCGACTGAATCCCAGCGACGGTGAGGCATACTCGCAGCGGGGTTTAGCTTACTACGAGTTGGGCGACTACGCCCAGGCAATTGAAGACTACACTCAAGCAATTCGGCTCAGTCCCAACGATGCTACAGCTTACAGCAATCGGGGCTTAGCTCGATCGGCTGCAGGCGACAAAACAGGAGCAATGGCAGATTTTACTCAAGCCCTTCAAATTAGTCCCAAACAAGCTGGCGTATACTACAGTCGTGGTCGATCGCGGTTTAATCTGGCAGATTATCAAGGAGCGATGGAAGATTATACTAAGGCGATCGAATTGCAACCAGATATCGCTGATGCTTATACCAATCGGTGCAGCGCTTACTTGAATTTGGCCACCTACGACAAAGCGATTGCCGATTGCACCGAAGGAATTCGCCTCGATCCAAAAGATGAAGCAGCTTACAACAACCGCTGCATTGCTTATCTGAATTTAAAACAATATCAAAAGGCCAGCGAAGATTGCAGTTTGACGATCGGACTCAACGGCAACAATCCCAAAGCCTACAGCAATAGAGGATTAGCTCGATCGGCTTCGGGAGACAAGCAGGGAGCTTTAGAAGATTTTACTCAAGCAATTCGGCTCAATCCCAGCGATGCAGTAGCTTACAGCAATCGCGGTACTATTTACTCAGAACTAAAAAATTACCCTTTAGCGGTTGAGGATTTCGCTCACTCGCTGCGGCTCAACCCCAACAATGCTAGCGCTTTTTATAGCCGAGGCCTCGTCCGCCGCCAACTCAAAGACCGTGCTGGGGCGATCGAGGATTTTCAGAAAGCTGCAACCTTGTTTCTAGAACAAGGAAGAGCCGATGGTTTCCAAAACGCACAATCACAAATCAACGACCCTAAATAAACTCTTAGTTTCCATTCAGATGTTAAAAAAACAAGAAAAAAGGAAGAAGGAAGAAGGAAGAAGGAAAAAGGAAGAAGCTCAAATTACCAACTTCCCCTTACCAACTCCCCCTTACCAACTCCCCCTTACAAATTCCCAATTACCAACTCCCCGTTACCAATTCTCAATTATAGATATGAACATGGTTGGTCAACTTTTAGACAGGCGTTATCGCGTAGTGCAAATCCTCAGTTCAGGAGCTTTTGGACAAACTTATTTAGCTGTCGATACTCGCCGGCCGGGCCATCCTCAATGTGTAGTCAAACAACTGCGCCCTCCCAGCAACACTTCCACAGTTCTCAAAACAGCTTATCGCTTATTTAAACAAGAAGCAGAAATATTAGAAAAGCTGGGAAAACACGATCAAATTCCATTTTTACTAGCTTATTTTGAAGAAGCCAATCAATTCTACCTCGTCGAAGAGTTTGTGCCCGGACACGCCCTAAATAGGGAAATTGTGGCCGGTCAACCTTGGCGAGAAGAACGAGTGCTGGATCTGTTGCAAGAAGTGTTACAAGTTCTCGCCTTCGTACACTCTCAGGGAGTGATTCACCGTGATGTTAATCCCTCCAACTTAATCCGCCGCAAACCAGACGGCAAATTAGTTTTAATTGACTTTGGTTCGGTTAAAGAAGTTGCCAGTCACGTCAGCGATCACGATACAGAGTTTCCGCGCACCATTGCTACTGGAACTCCGGCTTATATGCCGATCGAACAATTTCAAGGCAACCCGCAATTTAGCAGCGACCTCTATGCAGTCGGGATGATGGCAGTCCAAGCTATCACTGGTTTACCCGGTACGGATTTGCCCAAATTGCAAGATCCGAGTCCTTCTCATACGGGGGAAATTGTTTGGCGAAACCGAGCTCAATGTTCTGTGGGATTAGCCAATATAATTGACAAAATGGTCTGTCACCAATTTGGCAAACGCTATCAATCTGCCGAGGAAGTTTTGGTAGCTCTCAGCAAGTTGAGACACCGCCAAGAGCCTGTGAATACGGCTAACAAGAAAAGTATTGCTCCCAGCTTAGTATCTTCTGATAGTTTTTATTCACGTTTGGGAAGTCGATTTTGGTTGCTGATTTTGGCGGGCGTCGGGGCAGCGATAGTTCTGGTATTTCTGTTTAGTTATTGGAGCCGCCCAAATCCGATTAAAGCTAAGGAATATTACGAACAGGGAGTGGAAAAGTCTCGCAATAAAGATGCGGATGCAGCTTTGCAGGCTTTTAATAAGTCAATTCAATTGAATCCTAAAAATGCTGAAAGTTTTTACCAGCGCGGTAATGCTAATTATGATTTACAAAAGTATGAAGAAGCAATTGCAGATTATTCTCAGGCAATCGCTCTCAATCCTAAATATGTTCAGGCTTATTTTAACCGCGGCCTAGCCCGTCACGATTTTAACGATACACGGGGAGCGATTGAGGATTACACTCAAGCTTTGAATCTCCAGCCAAACGATGTTGATACATATTATGAAAGAGGAGTTGGTTATTTAGAACTGCAAGATTACAAGGCCGCTATTCAGGATTTTACCGGAGTAATTCGGCTGCAGCCGAACCTTGTTAAAGCTTATCATTCGCGGGGGTTAGCTCGTGCTGGGAGTGGCGATTTGCAGGGGGGAATTGGAGATTATACTGAGGCCATTAAACTTGATCCTAAGAATGTTGATGCTTTTTACAGTCGGGGGAGAGCTCGCTTTCACCTAGGAGATTATCAGGGAGCTTTGGCGGATTATTCTCAGGTAATTGCGATCGATCCCAAGAGTGCAGATGCTTACGCTAATCGTTGTAGCACGCAGTTGAATTTGGGAGCGCATCAAGCGGCAATTGACGATTGCACTCAGGCAATTTCGCTGAGCGAGGAGGATGGGGTTCCTTACAACAATCGCTGCATTGCTTATTTAAATTTGAAGGATTATCCGAAAGCAATTGCCGATTGCACTCAAGCGCTAACAGTAAATCCGAATGATTTTAATGCTTTTAACAATCGTGGTTTAGCTCGCAGCGCCGGGGGTGACGCCCAGGGGGCGATCGCAGATTTTACAGCAGCAATCGGGTTCAATCCCAACAATGCGGAAGCTTACGCCAATCGGGCTAAGATTTATCAGGAGTTAAAGAATTACAATAGTGCGATCGCAGATTACGTGCAAGCTATTCGGATCAGTCCGAATTATGCTGCTGCTTACTACGGTAGAGGCATGGTTCGCCGCTCATTGGGAGACAAAGCAGGAGCAATTAGCGATTTAGAAAAAGCCGGCAAAATGTTTCTCGATCAAGGACTTACCGGCGGTTACAAAGATGCACAATTTGAGATTGAAAAGCTCAAGTAGTTATTAGTCAGTTGTTAGTTGTTATTCAACAGTCAACAGTCAACAGTTAACAGTCAACAATGCCCCCTGCCCAATTCCGTTTAAGAGTTTTGAAGTCTCTTCACCAACTCATAAAACGGTTCCCAATTATCCTCAATAGCTATGGGCTCCCAAACAGCCTCAATTGCCGGTCTCAAGAGCGACTGTTCGGGATTGTGTTTCCGCAACCTGTCCGCCATTTGATCCATATCATCCGTAGACAAACTTTGCAAAACGTGATAGTAAAACTGTCGCCAAGGTGCGATCAAGTTTGCGGGTTCCGCCTCAGCAAAAATTAGACTAGCATCATCTCGCCAAGTGCGATCGAACTGCCTTCGCAATTCCCAAAAGAAATCGTGATACTCAACTTGAGAATCCGCCAGCATTTTAATTGTCAGCTTCAACAACTCATCTCCCTCCGCCTCTGGCAAATCCTCAAATCCCAATCTATTTAGCATTAACTGCCGATAAGCTGCATTATAATAATCGCCAAACTTTGCCAAACCCGCATCCATATCAGCTTGAGGAATCGCCGCTGCTAGCGGTTCCTGGAGCTTCTCTAAATTGTCCCTACAAATCAACGGTTGATTCCCGTAACAATAAAGACCAGAATAGTCAAAATAAGCGGCGGTAAATTCCGGTTTGTAAGTTGGGATAAAAGCGAAAGGCCCGTAATCGAAACTTTCTCCCGTAATCGACATATTATCAGTATTCAGCACGGCATGGCAAAATCCTGCTGCCATCCACTGAGCAACTAATTCAGCTACTCGCTGGACTAAATCTGCATAAAATAGCGCATATTTGTCCGGGGCAGAAAAACTAGCTTTGCTTGCTTCTAAATGCAGTTCTGGATAGTAATATTCAATAACAAAATCTAAAAGTTTTTTAGTTAAATCCGGGCGGCGGATATAGTGCAACCTTTCAAAAGTTCCAAACCGAATGTGAGAATGACTGAAACGCACCATTACGGACGATCGTGTCGGAGATGGTTCGTCGCCCCGCCACAAAGCATCCCCAGTTTCAACTAAACTAAAACAGCGAGATGTCCGCACTCCCAATCGGTGCAAAGCTTCGGCGGCTAAAACTTCGCGAATTCCCCCTTTGAGAGTAAGTCTACCGTCACCGCCCCGCGAGTAGGGAGTGCGGCCGGAACCTTTAGTGCCGAAGTCGTAAAGTCTGCCATCAGTGCCGCGAACTTGGCCGTATAAGAAGCCTCTACCGTCACCTAAATTGGGGTTATATGCGTTGAATTGATAGCCGTGATAGCGGAGTGCGAGAAAGGGACGGACGCAGTGAAATTTGCCGAACGCTTCGATGAAATGTTGGTCGGTTACTTGCGCCGGATCTAAACCCAATGTTAGCAATAATTGGTCATTGCGGAAGCGGAGAATATGCTGCGGAAAGTCGGCTGCGGGAACTTCATCAAAATAGTCGCCGCCGAGGGATTCGAGGGCTGGTTCGTAGTTGAGGGAAAGCAAAGGATTTGACATTTTTCTATTTTATCTTGAAATTGGCGATCGCTCCAAATTATATACAAGTAAGGTGCGGACTGCATTGGTGTCAACAATTGCCTCAGACCCTTTTTCTCTCTCGTTTATAGCCGAGTTCGATCCCCTCACATCTCCGGGCTTTTTCATGCTCAAATTTTAGCCAAGCTGAAGTTTGAGCATGAAAAATTAATGTCTTCCTCGAAGAGAAAAAGTTTTTACGGTCAATTTTATTGATAGTTGAATTAACCGTTTTCCTTGCTAAAAAGCGATTTTAAGGCTTGAATTTTAGTCAGATTCACCAGCTAATATACCAATCCCCTCTTTAAAACTGGTCAACACCCCGTAAATTGCCCAAATAGCCATCGCCCGCAAATAGTGACTAGCGCGAAAAGTTCCCCCCGCCGTAATCGCTTCCGGCGTCCGAAACTGCAACCCATTTTCATAAATCTGCTTCACCACCGCATCCGTCAATTTAAATGCTTTCTCCTCCATCCCCATCTGTACCAAAAAAGCAGCCAACCCAAAATTAATCCCTGTCCAAACTTCCAAAGGATGAGTCGCATTCGGATTTTCCGGCGAACCATTCAGCATTACCCCATTCGCCGCACCGAACTCGCCATCGTTGAATTTCAAAAAGCAAGAATCGTACACAGTTTCTAAAGCACTAACTGCACATTCCGGCGGCACAATATCCGGCAATCCTAACAGTTTCGCGTAAAATTGACCGCACAATTGGTCTGCCATCACCACTTCGGAATTACTCTCGCTGTCCAAACGGTAATATTGACCGTTCCACAGTTTTTCTTGATAGCTCGGTCTTGCTTGTAACAGCCAACTGTGATATAATGCTATCTTTGCTTGAGGGTTAGGAATTATCTCCGGTGTTGCATCTTCCAAAATTTCACCGATCGCGATCGCAGCCTCCAGCGCCACCAACCACAAACCCCCGCAATACGCACTGATTCCCCGCATTTGCCAATCATCAAACGTCTGATCCGGTGCTCCAGAATTCTCAGGAATTCCGTCCCCATCCTCATCAAAAGTTTTCAGATAAGCCAAAGCCTCAACAATTGCCGGCCAACACTCTTGCAGAAAATCACAATCTGTGCTGCCAGTCAACAGGAAATCCCGATAAACCTGCAACACAAAATCGCAAGGCAAATCCTTCCACAAATTGCAATCTTGATAGCTAGTATAATTCGTTTTCTCCCAAGGATGTTCGTTAGGAGCACCCAAATCGTGCGGCGTCGCGCCGACAGCTTTTCTAATAGCCGAAGCTTGATTCCAGCCAATAATTCTCGGCGTATCGTCTCCGGCTGAAATTGCCCTAGCGAAGGCTAAAACCACCGACTTTTCCAAATCCGGCCACAGCATCAACAAAGCAAAAGAACCGTAAAGCCGCACGTCTAAACTTTCATACCAGCGGTAATCAATGCACTCCAAAACCGCAAATTGACCCTTCGGATCGCGTTCGTCAGCCGCACTCCAAAGAGTACCGCCATCTGTCAGGGCGTATAACTCGTTAAACAGCGCCATTTTAAAACTGTCTGACAAATCTTTCCGTTCTAAAATGGGTTTTTGCCAAGCTTCAATATTTTCGCGCCAAGTATCCGAATGCTTCATTGCAGTGCGAATAATCGGCCAAGCATTTTTGCCGTTGCGGCCGAAGAAATCCGTATAGCGGCGGTAGTACCAAACTCCCGATGCAAACTCAGTAACGGGCAAATCCCAAGCTATAATAAAGGGGATTTTGCGAGTTTTTCCCGGTCGAATAGTAAAGCGAACTGCGATCGCACAAGCCAACTGTTCTCCTGCTGTTGCGGCTGTCTCGTCTCTGTCATCCAACAAGAAACCTTCAGCAGAAAAGTTGCGCCAAATATCCTCGCCATTACCCGCCGGGTTCCAGCGAGTTTGATAGAATACTTCTACCGCCGGATTAGTAATAGTTGCGATCGCCCATTGTCCATCCCCCTCTTGCGGTTCGTCCTCAGCAGTCAACCGCGTCATCACGCAACCGATGCGGTGAAAATCTTCCACCAACAAATTCAAATTTCCGGCACTTTCTCCCCACCTGGGTTGATAGTCATAAAATGGACTACCATCATCTCGAACCATCACTTTCGGCGACTTGTTGGCATTAGTAAACCAACCAACAATATTCTCCCAAGTCAGCATGATGCTGAGAGTAATCGGCGCATCTGTAGGATTGTGGGCTACCCATTCAAACATGGCAACTGGGTAACTGCTTTCCTGATAATTGTTTGGCAAAATTGGCGAAAATTGCTCGCAGCTTAATTGAGCCTTAAATACATTTTCGTATACAAACCAACTGCGCGGATACAAAGCATGATAAGTCCCCGAAGATTGAAATTTTTCCTTCTCTTCCCTTCTTCCGTCTGCCTTCAGAATTCCATCCGTTACATCCGTTACAGAATCCGTTGCCGAACTTCCTTCCGATGGATACCATTTCCAACTAGATAAACTACCATCTGTAGGCGGTTCAGTGGAGAGTGCAAAAGCTTGTTTTTTGCCTTGAGTTTCTTCAAAAACGCTGAACTGACAAGCGGGCAAACTGCGAAAAATGTGTTCGCCGCCGTCAATGTGCCAGAGGTTGAAGTCGCCGCGGGACGATCGCCCGATGCAGCCGGCACCGAACCCGCCCAGAGGCATTCCGTGCCAGGGCCCGTCGTCGAGATTGCTTGCGTAGCGGACTGTATAGGGATTCTCCCAACCGAGGCCGATGGGACGTTTCCATGTGTGCGGGGGGATGTTTGGATTGGAGGTGCGATCGTTATTCATGTGATTAATCTTAGCGCTCGATCGAGCTTTACAATTTTCTTTAGTGAATTTTAAAGTTTTATCGCTCGAACAAATCCCAATTTTTCCGAAGATTGTTGACGGTTGATTGTTGGCCAAAAGCAATTGGGTTCAGGGCTGCCAGATTAATCAATTCTCCCATCTAACATCTAAAATCTAAAATTTGTTGGTCGATCGCCTAACGCGGTAGAACATCATCTAACCGCAGTTGCAAGCTGGTTAACAAAGGAGAAATAATCCGATCGCCGAGGCGAAATTGTTGCTGCGTGTAATCTTGGTCAATCAGTTGGCAAACGGTGATAGTAGGTTGTTTTGGTTTACCGATAAAAGCCACGCCTCCCAATCCGCGATAATCAACTATCCAATACTCTGGAATCCCTAAAATAGCATATTCTTCAACTTTTCGGGCGTAATCTGTTTCCCAGTTAGTGCTGACGACTTCTACCACCAATTTAATAGATCGTCCCAGCGTAATCACAGGTTCTCTTTCCCAAAGAGGTTCGCTGACAATAGCAGTTTCATCTAACACGACAATATCGGGACGGCGGGCGGTAGCTGCATCTGAAAATGGACGGATCAAACAAGTGCGGGGAATGAACCAAGGTAGTTTTTCGGCTGCGATGGCGATGCCGATTTGAGTTGCTAGTTTACCGCTGACGGTTTCGTGGGGGCCTGTGGGTTCCATGTCAACTAATTCTCCGTCAGCGAGCTCGTAGCGGAAGTTGTCACAATATCGATCGAGGAATGTTTCAAAAGTTAGGATTTTTTGCGCGGTGTAAGCCATTGGAAACTAATAGTTTTTTGCTTAAAATCTTATTCTATCAACTAACCAAATCCCAACTCAGAACCTTTCCCCGCGTGAACCAGAGCCAACTTTTCGTAACGCTTAGCGTGTTCCACCAACTCGGCGGCTTCTTCCTCAGAGACATCCCGGAGGCGTTTGGCAGGCACTCCCGCCACTAGCGTGTGAGGGGGAACGTCCTTGGTGACAACCGCCCCTGCACCGACGATCGAGCCTGTTCCCACCCTCACTCCATCGAGGACGATCGCCCCAATCCCGATCAGGCAGCCCCGTTCAATGTAAGCTGAGTGAATCACAGCTCGGTGTCCGACGGTCACGAAATCTTCCAAAACAGTCGGTTTTCCCGGATCGCCGTGCAGAATTGCTCCATCTTGGATATTGGTACTTGAGCCGATCGCAATTCGCTCTATATCCGCCCGCACCACCGCCCCGTACCAGATACTAGCGCCCGCTGCCACCTCTACCCTGCCGATGACAATAGCGCCTTCAGCGATAAAAGCCGCTTGGGATAGATCGGGCAAGGGCCAAGAGGAAGGAAGTGCAGACAGAGATTCGTTGAGATTGCTCATTTGTAGGTCGATCGTTATACTTCTAGCAGATTAGCTGGTTGTTGATACGGGATATAATAAAAGTATTTGGGACTTTTGCAGAGAAAATATGCTGGGACGCAAATAAATGATTGAAGTTGCCTTGCAATACCCGATGTTTGGCCCGGAAATTCAGTGTCCCCACTGTCGCCAAACAATTCCGGCTCTAACGCTCACGGATACCTATTTGTGTCCGCGTCACGGGGCATTTGAGGCAGATCCAAAAACGGGGGAACTGGTTCACCTTCAGTCTGGGCGGCACTGGCGCCGCTGGGAGAATGAATGGTATCGCCAGCACACACACCCCGACGGGATTCGGTTTGAAATTCACGAAGCGCTCGATCGACTTTATACTCAAGGCTACCGAGCAACTCGCGTGATCGTTGCTCAACGCTATCGCGACTTAATCAGCGCTTATTTGGAACGCAGCACGCCTTGGCGCGGGCAAGCGGAATCGCCCCGACCGAGACTGTACGGTTTGCCTGTGGATTTTAGCCCCGATCCTCAAGACGACCCTTGTTGGGAAGTGATTAATTTTGATTTGGAAAAAGAGCCGGGACAGCCGATTAGATATCCGTATTTTCGGTTGTTTGAATAGTTATTAGTCAGTAGTCAGTAGTCAGTAGTCATTAGTCATGAGTCATTAGTCATGAGTTATTAGTCATGAGTTATTAGTCATTAGTTAGTTCCTATTCCTAATGCCTAATGCCCAATGCCCAATGCCCAATTCCCAATGCCCAATTCCCAATTCCCAATTCCCAATTCCCAATTCCCCAATCTAAAATCTAAAATCTAAAATCTAAAATCGAATGCACCACGCCTCGATTCGCACTGCTAACATACACCGGGCGATCGCCTTTTACGAACAGTTGGGATTTACTGTGAGCGATCGCTTTACCACAGGTTACACCCTAGCCTGTTGGATGGAAGGTCTCAACGGACGCATCGAACTAATTCAAATCCCGGAACCAAAACCCGCACCGGATGCTTTCGGAGACGAGCATTATGTTGGATATTATCATTTATCTTTCGATTTAACTGAGGCGACAACTGACTTGCCTAGCTGGTTGCAGTCTCTGAAAGAACGGTTTGAGGAAGCAGTTAAAGAGCAACCCAATCAGTTTCAAGCTTTGAAAGTTTTGTTAGAACCGACTCAACAGGCGATCGGGCAAAATGTTTACGAAGTAGCTTTTATTGCCGATACAGACGGTTTGCCCTTAGAGTTTATCCGACGGATGAATAGCTAATTAAGTCTGAGTTGAAACACTTCAGAAATCCCATCAGCCTCCATCTGTGTTCCGAAGTTGATATCTGCGGTTAAAAAATTCCAATCCGACTAATCTGCTTTAATCCGGATATCAATTAACCAATAACTAAATAGAAAAAAGAAGGAAACAGGGAGCAGGAAGAATGCTCATATAGCCAACTTTTTAGCCATCTGCATCTTTCGTTTGGATTAAGGGGATTTACTTAATTACCAATAACTAATCAATAAAAATAAAACCCGCGCCAGCGGGTTTTATATTCATGCTTATTGTTAATAAATTACTGTTTCAACTACTTACTTTTTAGGAACAAGAACCTCATTAGCGGCCACGGGACGCGCCGAGGAAGCAGTAGTTTTCAAAAGTGCGATCGCCTGCGCGTAGCAAGGATCATCCTTAGTCGCAACCAACATCGGTTTGTTAGCTAATTTCAGCTTTTGTTCGTCGGTGATTTCCACCTTAACATCAGGAGTAACCCCCTTGTGGCTGATATCCGTACCGTTAGGAGTATAGTAGTGAGCGATCGTCACCGCCAATCCCGAACCGTCAGCCAAAGAATGCACCGACTGCACCAAAGCTTTGCCAAAAGTTTGGCCGCCCATCACAGTTGCGCGCTTGTTGTCCTTCAGAGCACCGGCCAAAATCTCGCTGGCGCTGGCTGAGTTGTCGTCCACGAGCACCACCAAAGGCTTGTCAGTGAGCGCAGTGCGATTTGCCTTCATTTCCTGAGAATCGCCCGCCCGATCGACTGTGCGGACGATCGCCCCTGTATCCATCCACATCCGAGCGATATCAATGCTCACTCGCAGCAACCCGCCGGGATTCCCCCGCAAATCCAACACAAAAGCGTCAGCTTTCTGAGCCGAGAGCTTTTTAATCGCCGCCTCCATTTGTTCGCCCGCGTGGGAGCTAAACTCTTGTAAACGGATGTAACCCACATTCTTACCGCCTTCATTCTTGAGGCTGTAGCGAACCGCGGCTACCTCTATTCTCGCCCGAGTCAGAGTGATATCAAACTCGCTTTTGCCCTCACGAGCAATCCGCAGCGTTACTTTCGTACCTTCGTCGCCCCGAATTACCTGAGCCGCATCCGAGACAGTCATGCCTTTGGTAGTTTTGCCGTCAATCACCAAAATCGTATCGCCCGCTAGAATCCCTGCCTTCAGGGCCGGGGAATTTTCCATCGGCTCGACTACCCTAATCGCTTTTGTTTTCTCGTCTTCTTCCAGCCTCATCCCCACCCCTGTCAGTTCCCCAGACGTTTGATTCGTCAGCGCTTCGTACTGCTTCGGGTCCATGAAGCGCGTGTAGGGGTCGTTTAATTTCTCTAGGGCTTTGCGGAGGGCGGTGTAGGCAGCTTCGCGAGAAGTATAATTTTTGCTCAGCAGTTCTTGGCGGGTTACTTGCCAGTCAGTCTTGTTAAAGCTGCCATCAACATAGTCTCGGTTCACAATTTGCCAAGCTTCGTCTAAGACAGCTTTGGGGCTATCTTGAAGCTCAGCGCGGACTGATTGACTCAGGCCGGGAACGAGCAAAGATATCGAAGCGGTTGTTGCCATTGCCCCACTGAACAGGGCTGCCTGTAATTTAGAAAAGCGTCTGCGGGCTTGATTCATTGAATTTGGCTCAATTCGATTTTAGATTTTTGATTTGAGATTTTATATTGCTAAAAAATCTCACACTACTACTTAAACTATTGTGCGGAGGCTCCACCATCCCTTTGGACAGTTTAACGAGATTCATAGTCGATCGCCAACCAATTATTACTCTCTTTCAATAAACTTAATTTAAAACTTGGATTTATAAAGTGCCGTGGAAGCTAAAATCGAACAATTTTCGCGTAAGTGGTTGAGCCTGCTCGTTAATGGAGTTATCGGCCTAGCAGCGCTGGCGGGGGTCGTGGCCATGCAGTCTAGCCGGGAGTTAGGCGGAATGTCCCCAGTTGGCGTTCAGGGGCAAAAGCCGCTGTCTGCAATGTCTGCTGCCAGTTTCAAGCAAGCCGCACAGCAAGAAGCGCAGCAAGAAGCCCTGCGGCTAAAAATGCTCAAAACTATCCCTAGTTTTGGGTTTGACAATTTAATTGCAGATTGGACATTTCTCAAATTTTTGCAATATTTTGGCGACGACGAAGCGCGAGAGGTGACGGGCTACAATCTCAGCCAAGATTATTTTGACATAGTTACGCAGCGCGACCCGCGGTGGACTGACATCTACCTGTTTCTTTCCACAGCTATTTCTTTTTATCAAGGAAAGCCTGAAACCGCTGTTAACTTTATAGAGCGTGGTACTAGAGCCCTTGCCGTTTCGCCGCAACTTCATTCCCAATCGTGGATAGTGTGGCGAACTAAAGGTATTGATGAGTTGCTGCTGTTGGGGGATATTCCCGACTCAATTCGCTCTCACGAAATGGCCGCTGATTGGGTGGAAGGAAGCCCGGAATGGTCGAAATTGGCGCCGATGTTTCGAGCCACTGCTGAGTATTTGCGCCGAGATCCCGATAGCGTGCCGGTGCGGTTTAATGCTTGGAGCACGGTTTATGCTCAAACAACTGATAAGTTGGTGCGTCAAAGGGCGAGACAAGCTCTTGTCAAGTTGGGAGCTCAGGTGCAAAAAGATCAGGATGGAAAGGAGAGTTTTATTTTGCCCCCTCGAAAGTAAGCAGAAGGCAGAAGGAAGTTCGGTAACGGATGTAACGGATGTAACGGATGTAACGGATATCAGGAAGAAGGAAGAAGGGAAATGCAGCCGCAGTAATAGTTTCAGCTATCAAGAATGTCCTAAATGTCAAGACGGTTGACTGTAATTCTCCAATCCAAAATCCAAAATCTAAAATCTAAAATCGGCTTGAGTTAGTTCCCGCCATTCACCGGGTTTGAGGCCTTCGAGACGCAAATGCCCGATCGCACATCTGACCAGCCGCAGTGTCGGAAACCCTACTGCTGCGGTCATCCGGCGCACTTGGCGGTTGCGGCCTTCTGTGAGAGTCATTTCCAGCCAAGCTGTCGGCACGTTTTTGCGAAATCTAATCGGCGGTTCGCGGGGTGGCAAAGGTGGTTCTTCTAACAATAATTGCACTTTTGCCGATCGAGTCCGATAATCTTGAATTGTGACACCTGTCTGCAAAGCTGCGATCGCACTTGCATCGGGAATTCGTTCAACTTGCACCCAGTAAGTGCGGGGATGAGCGAATTTCGGGTCACTGAGGCGGTGCTGCATTTGTCCATCATCGGTTAGCAGCAACAAACCTTCACTATCGCGATCGAGCCTTCCTACTGCATAAATGTTAGGAATAGGAATATAGTCTTTGAGAGTGCTGCGTTTAGTTTCGCTGGAGTTGTCAGTGAATTGAGTTAAAACATCGTAGGGTTTATAAAATAGAATGTAGCGATAAGGCATGACAATTAAACACTAAAAATGTACCAACAGTGCGAGATAAAACTATATAACACCCTCAATAAACCCCTTCCTCTCTATCTTTTCTCCCTCCTCTGCGCCCTCTGCGCCCTCTGCGGTTCCCAAAAAAATAAATCTTATTAACCAACGATTCAAACCTGCTATAAATATTGAGCCTTTAAAACCCTCACCAATCTCAACTACCCAATTTTACCATGCCCGAAGCCACACACCGCGTTTGCATCGTCTTAGGAACTCGCCCGGAAGCGATTAAACTAGCCCCAGTCATTCAACTCTTCAAAAGTTCTCCAACCTTTGACACCCAAGTAATTTTAACCGGTCAGCACCGAGAAATGGTCGAACAAGTAATGCAAATGTTCGCTCTAAAAGCCGATCGGGATTTAGCAATTATGCAGCACCAGCAAACCTTGACAGATATTACATCCCGGAGTTTGCAGGGTTTGGAAGCATTGTTTAAAGAATTGCAGCCCCACATCGTCTTAGTTCAGGGCGATACAACGACAGCATTTGCCGCTGCTTTGGCTGCATTTTACCAAAAAATACCCGTAGGTCACGTAGAAGCCGGATTGCGGACAGACGACGTGTTCAATCCTTACCCCGAAGAGGCTAACCGACGGTTGATATCTCAGCTCACAAGGCTGCATTTTGCCCCGACAGCGCTGGCCCAAGAGAATTTAGTGCGATCGGGCGTTTTGGGAGAAATTCACCGTACAGGCAACACAGTAATCGATGCTTTGCTTTCTGTCGCCAAACGCGAACCAGAATGCAACATTCCTAACTTAGATTGGAGCAAATATCGCACTATCTTAGCAACAGTTCACCGCCGCGAAAATTGGGGAGAACCTTTAGCAGGAATTGCTCGCGCATTTCTCCAAATCTTAGATAAATTTCCCGATACAGCCTTGCTCTTACCTCTACACCGAAATCCCACAGTTAAAGAACCTTTGCAAGCTCTTTTGGGCGACCATCCAAGAGTATTTTTAACTGAACCTTTAGATTACGCAGAATTAGTAGGAGCGATTCAGAGATGTCATTTAATTCTCACTGACTCCGGTGGCTTGCAAGAGGAAGCACCTAGTTTGGGCAAGCCAGTTTTAGTATTACGAGAAACCACAGAAAGACCCGAAGCAATTTCTGCAGGTACTGCTAAACTGGTTGGTACTAATTCTGATATAATTTTCACAGCAGCAGCAGAATTGCTCAGCAATTCCGAAGCATACAACGCAATGGCAATGGCAATTAATCCCTTTGGTGACGGTTTGGCTGCTTCGCGGATTTTGAAAATTATTGAGGAGTATTTTAGTTAACTACTCCATCGCGAGTTGGGCGGTTGAAACCGCAATTAAACAAACAAAGTCCCCGCAGAGGGGGACTAATTCCTGTTAAAAAAACTCGGTTTTTGCCTCCCTTCCCGAATTACCAATCCCCACCGCCACCCCCACTACTAGAGTCACTACTGCTACTGCTGTAGTCGCTGCTACTGCTACTGCTGTAGTCGCTGCTACTGCTGTAGTCGCTACTGCTACTGCTGCTGTAGTCGCCGCCACCGCAATAATCGCTACTGCTACTGCTGTAATCGCTACCCCCACCGCCACCGTTGGAGTCGCCACCGCCAAAGCTACCCCCGCAGTTGCTACTGCTAATGCTGTAATCGCCACCGGCACAGCCACCGCTGGAGCCGCCACCGCCAAAGCTGCCCCCGCAGTCGCTGTTGCTAATACTGTGGTCGCTGCTATTAGTGCTGTAGGTGCGATTCGTTTAGTCGAAAGGAGTAATAATACTCAGGGATGGCTAGTATGGCTTCCAAAGTCATAACAACTAAATACATATCTGGGTGCGGATCAGCCTAAGTCCCAGTCCGCAAGTGCAGCGGTAACAGCATATCCCCTACCTTGATAGGTAGCAACTAGCAAGGTAAAGCGGGGATAAAAGGCAGACTAC
>NZ_JAUBPI010000209.1:0-1844 GCF_036700645.1 Microcoleus sp. S36b_A4
GATTTAGCTTAGAAGAAGCGCAACCATTAGCGAAAGGGTTAGAAAATGTCATAGCCAATCCGCAAGCAGTTCTCAAAGAAATCTTAGCTTGGACGGAAGGGCAGCCATTTTTAACTCAAAAAATATGTGAATTAGTGGTAAGAATAGCGCGCGCATCCCACAGCGGGCATTTAAAAATCCTACCGGGAACCGAGGAATTTTTTGTGGAATCGGTGGTGAGAGAAAACATCATCTATAAATGGGAATCGCAAGACGAACCAGAGCATTTAAAGACAATCCGCGATCGCATCTTGCGAAACGAGCAGCGCATGGGTAGATGGCTGGGAATTTACCAGAAAATTTGGCAAGGAGTGCCAGTGCCAACCGATGACAGTCGAGAACAGATAGAATTGCTACTCAGTGGCTTGGTAGAAAAACAACAAGGTTTCCTGAAAGTAAAAAATCGAATTTATCAAAGAGTTTTTGACAGCGAATGGATCGAAACAAAATTAGGATTACTACGTCCTTATTCGCAAAACTTAGATGCGTGGTGGGCGACAAAACAACAAGATAAATCGCGCCTATTGCGGGGACAAGCATTGAAAGACGCTCAAGATTGGGCGCGAGGAAAAAGTTTAAGTGACCTAGATTATCAGTTTTTATCCCAAAGTGAAGAATTAGACCGCATCGAAGTGCAACAAGCACTAGAAGCAGCACGACTAACAGAAGTTGAAGCGCGACTGTTCGAGCAGAAAAAAAATGCCAAACGACAAAAACACTTTATAGTAACACTCAGTATGGCCTTAATCTTAGCTTTAGGATTGGGAGCGATCGCCTTTTCACAATATCATCAAGCCACTCAAAGCCAACGCAACGAAAAAATTGGCAAAATTCAAAGCATAACGCGGTATTCCGAAGCCCTATTTGCCTTAGATAAGCGGTTAGATGCCTTAATAGAAGCCCTCAAAGCCAGAAAAGAACTACAACTATTAAACGGCACAGATCGCCAGACAAATGGCATGGTTGAATCTGCCCTACGTCGAGCAATTTATGGAGCAATTGAATATAACCGTTTTTCAGGCAATAGTGGTTGGATGAATGCCTTAGCCATTAGTCCTGATGAGGAGATGATCGCTGTGGGGACAAGCGACGGGGAGGTGCAAATTTGGCATCAAGATGGCAGATTAATTCGCACCTTCAAAGCACATATAGCACCCGTTCTAGGAATTGCCATCAGTCCCGATCGTCAGCTTATCGTTTCTGGGAGTGGAGACTTAACAATTAAACTCTGGCAGCTTAACAGTAGCACAGATAAAGCAGCACTACCTTTACACACTCTCACAGGACATAAAGCTCCAATTTACAGCGTCAAGTTTAGCCAAGATGGAGAATTAATTGTCTCAGCTTCCCAAGATAGTACGGTGAAACTCTGGCGGCGCAATGGCACATTATTCAAGACATTAACAGGGCATCTTGGCGTAGTCAGGAAAGCAGTTTTTAGCCCAGATGGAGAGTTAATTGCCTCCGCTTCTGAAGATAGCACTGTGAAAATTTGGCGGCGTGATGGCACCTTGCTCAAAACGCTTTCACAAAATGAATCTCCTGTTTTATCCATTATCTTTAGTCCTGATGGTAAGGCGATCGCTGCGGGCACTGGAGACGGTACTATTAAACTCTGGCACCGTGACGGCACTTTGTTAAGAACAATTGCCGCCCATGAGGCAGGAGTTCAGGCATTAGCTTTTAGCCCCGATGGAGAAACCATCGCCTCTGGTTCTGATAACCAAATCATTGGTGACAAGTTAAGACTGTAAGTCTTTTGTCAAGAGGCTTTTAGAGAATTGTTGAAAAAAAACTGGTCAGAC
>NZ_JAUBPI010000210.1:0-1779 GCF_036700645.1 Microcoleus sp. S36b_A4
GCTCTACCATAGGACTGGCAATGCTTTTGGGGTGTGTTACTGCTTATACTACCACGAGAGTGACAAAAGAGGGCTAATTTCGATCGCCCTCAACCCTCAAAACTATTTGATGCTATGTGGGACACAATTGCCGCGCACATCTGTGAAACAACCGGAGAAACATTTTTGATCGACAATCGCCGTTCCGTAAGCGGTGGCTGCATCAATCAAGGCTATTATATCAGCAGCAGTTCCGGCACTTACTTCGTGAAAATCAATCAAGCTTCCCAAGTCTCGATGTTTGAAGCTGAAGCGCTGGGGTTGCAGCAAATGGGGAAAACCCAGACGATTCGAGTACCTGAGCCGATTTGCTGGGGAACTGAGGGGAATTCAGCTTATATTGTGGTGGAATGGCTGGATTTGGGAAGTCGCGGGGGCGATCAAAGTTGGGAAGAAATGGGGCGAAAACTCGCGGAAATGCACAAATACACATCCCCCAACTCCCCCTTGCTAAGGGGGGGAGAAGAGCCTAATTCGGGCTTGTTCAGGGGTGGTTTTGGGTGGGATATTAATAATACGATCGGCTCAACTATACAAATTAATAATTGGACGGCCAATTGGGCAGAATTTTGGGCAGAACAGCGGATTGGTTATCAGTTTAAATTGGCTAGGCGTCGGGGTGGTCATTTTCCCCAAGGGGAACGTTTATTAAAGGTAATTCCTGAGTTGTTAGCAGGTTACGAACCTCAACCTTCCCTAGTTCACGGGGATTTGTGGGGGGGAAATGCGGGGGTGACATCTGCGGGGGAACCAGTGATTTTTGACCCGGCGGCATATTTTGGAGATAGAGAAGTTGATCTTGCGATGACTGAGCTATTTGGTGGATTTCCGGCGCAGTTTTACCGGGGATACAATCAGGTTTGGCCTTTGGATTCAGGGTATGAAGAACGCAAAACTCTTTATAATCTGTATCACATTTTAAATCATTTTAATTTGTTTGGTGGGAGTTACGAGTCCCAGGCCAATCAAATGATTAATCGAATTTTTGGTAGTTAGGGCTTGCTGAATAATGAGCTAAAAGGTTTATAAGGTTTATATAGCAAGGCTTAGGGGATAGGGCAATCGAACAGATCGTGCAACAAATACCTCAAGGGGTCACAACAAGGCTACAAAGCACTCTGGAGCAAGGATAAAGCATGAAGCCCTTGTTGAAAATTGATGAGTCGTTTGTGGGGTTTGAGATTCATCAGTACGGCGGCTAAATCCGACCAATTCTGGAAAGATTGACCCCAATCGGGAGCGTGCAATCCCATCCAAAAAGTGCTATAGCGTTCGGTTGAACGTCCGGTTTCAGTGGGACGACAAATATACTCAGCAACAGTTCGATGCTGTAAAGAAGCACCTTGTAAAGTGGCTAGAGTATAAGCGATAGAAATGACTAAAACGAGCGCCATTAACCGCCGCTGGTTGACTTTTGTATTTTCCAGATTATAGCCTCCGGTTTTTAAATCTCGAAACATTGTTTCGATGCCCCATCGAGCGGCATAAACGGAAAGAGTCCGAGGTAAACTTTTCAAACTGGTCAGAATATACCAAGGTTCTTTTGGACCTCTACCTCGATATTTTCGTTTCCAGTACGCCGCTAAATTAAAGTCTCCAAGCTGATGAGCTTTTGTACAATAAATATTGGCATAAAATCGGGAGTTTCCCGGTTTAATATTTAAGGAATTAAAAATAAATAACTTAATGAATTACTCAGGTTGGGGTACGGCTCGATAATTCCATTTGGGCAAATATTCG
>NZ_JAUBPI010000211.1:0-1775 GCF_036700645.1 Microcoleus sp. S36b_A4
ACCCCTCAGACATCGCCGTCCTGAATAGGCAGAATGATTGTGTAATCACGCAGCATATTAAATAATCTATTATGACTCTTCACCCCCGCAACTGGTCATCGATTCCAGAAATGACAGCAACTGTTGCACGAACCTCCTTTCCCAAAGGAAATCCATATATGAAAATGCGCGACGAACTCGGAGTGTTGTACGAAGATACTGACTTTATCACCTTGTTTCGAGCCGACTGTGGTCAAAGTGCTTTATCACCAGGGCAATTAGCATTAATCAGTGTGATGCAATTTGCCGAGGGATTGACTGACCGACAAACAGCAGAAGCAGTGAGAAGTCGTATAGATTGGAAGTATGCTTTGGGACTAGAAATTACTGATAGCGGCTTTGATTATTCAGTTTTAAGTGAATGGAGAAGTCGGTTAATTGCTGCGGGACGTGAAAGTCAATTACTCGATAAAATGCTAGCACATTTTCAAGATAAGGGATGGCTCAAAGCCAGAGGGAAAGCCAGAACAGACTCGACCCATGTCATCGGAGCCATCCGTAAAATGAACCGCCTCGAATGCGTTGGAGAAACTTTACGTCATGCTTTAAATCAGCTAGCAACTGTGGCTGATGAATGGTTATTAACAGTAGTTAATCAGGATTGGTCTGAGCGTTATGGCACGAGATTTGAGCAATATCGCTTGCCGAAATCTGAAACCGAAAAACAAAGCTTGCTATTGACTATTGGCTGTGATGGTCATCACTTATTGTCGGCTTTGTATGACCCTTTGAGTCCTGAATGGTTACGTCAGCTCAAAGCTGTAGAAATTTTACGCTGTGTCTGGATACAGCAATATGGGTGGTCGTCCGGCAAAGTTTATTGGCGATCAGCTGATAATTTACCGCCCCACAAGCAGTTAATTACTTCCCCTTATGATATCGAGGCTCGCAATCGGACAAAAAGAGATACCAATTGGACAGGTTATACAGTACATCTTACAGAAACTTGCGATCGAGATTTACCTCATCTAATTACGAATGTTGAAACGACACCTGCAACCATTGGAGATGTCGAAATGACTCAGGTGATTCATCAAAGTTTAGCTGATAAACACTTGTTACCACAAGAACATATTGTTGATACTGCTTATGTTGATGCTCAGCACTTGCTCACGAGCGAAACACAATTAGGTATTGAGCTCCTTGGCCCTGTACCGCCTGACTCTAGTTGGCAAGAACAAGCTAAGCTGGGCTTTGAGCTTTCTTGTTTTAAGGTCGATTGGGAGCATCGCCATGCTACTTGTCCGCAGGGCCACATCAGCAAATCTTGGCATCAACGCTCGGATAATTATGGCAATCCGACCATTCAAGTACGCTTTCGTCGGCCCGATTGCGCTGCTTGTCCTGTTCGCTCTCAATGTACTCATTCGCCGACCCATGCCCGTGTTCTGACTCTCAAACCTCAACCTCTTTATGAAGCTTTAGCCAAGGGTAGGGCCAGACAACATACCCTCGATTTTAAGCAGCGTTATGCCTTACGGGCTGGTGTTGAAAGTTCCCTATCTCAAGGAATTCGTGTTTTTGGTTTGCGCGACGCTCGTTACATGGGTCTTGCCAAGACTCGTCTACAACATATTGTGACTGCTGCGGCGATGAATCTGTCAAGAATGTGGGCGTTTTGGCGTAACATTCCGATTGGCTTGACCCGTGTGTCTCGTTTTTCGGCTCTTTTTCCCTCTGCCTCATTGTAGTTTTTTTTCCATGATTATGGGATGTTTGGTTTCACCCTTTTTTAA
>NZ_JAUBPI010000212.1:0-1753 GCF_036700645.1 Microcoleus sp. S36b_A4
CTAGGGCGTCGGTTCAGTATTAGGAGTTGACAAAACACACTGAAAATGATATGTGAATTGAAAAGCCTGTTAAATTCTGACAATCAGGAAGAAGGAAGAAACCTTATGCGCCCTCCCTTATGGCATCCTCCAATTGAACTCTCAGAAACAGAAGCGTTGATTATCAAGCGCATTAAACGAGCCAAGTTATTCACGTTTCTTCGACTGAACCGTTCATTCATATTTAATGATGAGTTTCAAGAAGAACTTGCTACAATTTTTAAAGACAGCACAGTAGGTCAGGGCCCAGTTCCTCCTGCACAAATTGCCAAGCGCAATTATTCTGCAAGCCTACTTAGGCATTTCTGACGATGAAGTAATTGAAGAAATGCTCATGGATCAACGTTGGCAGTTAGTTCTCGATTGTCTAAAGTGTGAAACTCCCCCTTTTAGCAAAGCCACTTTGGTGAGATTCAGAAATCGCTTAATTAAAAAAGAACTAGACCAACGTTTAATTGACCGCACCGTAGAAATTGCCAAACAAAAAGGTGGATTTGGCTCATCTCAACTCAAAGTGGCTTTAGATTCCTCACCTTTATGGGGAGCTGGTAAAGTCGAAGACACATATAATCTCTTGGGTCATGCTTTACGTAAGGCGGTGAGTATGATAGCTGCTGTGCAGGGGCGGGAGCCAGCAGAAATTGCCCTGGAAGCAGGTGCACCCATCCTTAATAGTTCCAGCTTAAAAACGGCCTTAGATATAAACTGGGATAATCCAGTAGAGCGTCAAAATGCACTCTTAATTATCCTAAGTAGCTTAGATTCTGTGGAAGAATGGATGCAAAGCCAGTCTGATTGTGATAAATTTGAAGTAGTTCAAGAGACTCTGGATGTTGCCCGAGTCATTGAATCCCAAAATGTGACTTTCGACTCACAAGCCGTTCCAAGTTTAAGTCAAGGGGTAGCCAAAAATCGTCGCATTTCTATTGAAGACCCAGATATGCGCCATGGGCGTAAAAGCCGCTCTCAAAAAATAGATGGATATAAACGCCACGTTCTTAAAGATTTAGAGAGTGGTGTAGTTTGCGCTGTGGCGCTGACACGCGCCAATACTCCAGAATCTGCTGCTACAATTGACCTAGAACGTGACTTGAAATTTCAAAACATTCACCTATCTGAGTTACATATCGATCGGGCTTATTTATCTAGTCACTGGGTGACACAAAGGAATGATAAATTACAGATATTTTGCAAGGCGTGGCCAGTCAAAAATTCTGGACGGTTTGATAAAAATTCTTTTTTCCTTGACTGGGATACGCATTTAATTAGCTGTCCCAATCAGGTAAGTATCCCATTTGAACCGGGGAAAACTGTTCATTTTCCTCAGAATAAATGTGCAATTTGCCCTCTGAGGTCTGGTTGCACGAATAGTAAAAGAGGACGGACTGTATCAATTCATCCTGATGAAGCCTTAATGCAAGAGTTGCGAGCACGTCAATCCACTGCTATTGGTCGCCAAGAATTGAGAAAACGTACTACAGTTGAACACTCTCTGGCTCATATTGGCCATTGGCAGGGGAATCGTGCTCGGTATCTTGGACTGCGGAAAAATCTCTTCGATTTACGGCGAGTCGCTGTTGTTCATAATCTTCATGTCATTGCTCGAATGGAGCAGGTTCGGCCAATTACACCAGGCATAGAGTCGAACTCATGCACTGGCTAATTTCATAAATTCCTTTTTTTGTCAACTCCTAATACTGAACCGACGCCCTAG